>NZ_VNHM01000016.1 GCF_008124625.1 Desulfallas thermosapovorans DSM 6562 | reverse complement strand
GGATAAGCGGTGACTGGTTGGCTAAATACGGTCACCCTGTCTACTTACTGGAAACATTTGTTGAAGCACGCCGCTTTCAGGGTATCAGTTATCAGGCTGCCAACTGGGTTTATGTAGGTAAAACCCAGGGGCGAGGCCGCAACGATCGCCGCCATAGCTCCTCCCGGGTGCCTATTAAGGACATTTACGTTTACCCACTGGCGAAAAATTTTAGGAAGGTGCTCATAAAAAGTTGAGTAAATCATGGCAGATTATACCTTCAGTCCAGGTCTCAAGTTGGTCGTAATAAAGCAGGAAACCGAGGCCATTCATTTGGTGATGGAGATGACCAGACCCACGGCAACATGTCCTTTTTGCGGTAAAGTTTCAAATAAGGCCAGAAGCCATTACGAAAGAACTATTAACGATATGTCCTGGTGCGGTATCCCGGTGGTAATCCGTTTTACTGCCCGCCGCTTCGCCTGTGTTAATGCAGATTGTCCGCAAAAGATTTTCTGCGAGCGAGTACCGGAACTGGTACCGGCTTACGGACGGCGCACCACACGGTTTACTGAAACAGTAACTGCTTTGGGCTATACCACCAGTGCAGAGGCCGCTGCCCGTCTGGCCCGCGATTTAGGGTTATCTATCAGTGCAGATACTGTTTTACGCATTCTCCGCGCCACTCCGGACCCTGAGCTATCTACCCCGCGCGTGCTAGGTGTCGATGATTGGGCTTGGCGGAAAGGACATACCTACGGGACTGTTCTCATTGACATGGAAACACATAAAGTGGTTGACCTGTTACCTGACCGGCAGGGATATACGTTCCAACATTGGTTGGAAGCCCACCCGGGTGTGGAGATAATTAGCCGTGATCGTGCCCAGACCTATGCTAAAGCAGCTAAAAAAGGTGCGCCAAATGCATTACAAGTAGCTGATCGTTGGCATTTGCTAAAGAACCTTGGCGAAGCTCTGGAACGTTGGTTTCACCGGCTCCGACCCCAATTATCACAATTTATATCAAAAATTAACGTACGTGATCATGTTACCGAGGAGGTTGTTCCGGCACCCGTATTAACCCGGGGACAGCAAAACCGGCAGGCACGTTTTGAGGAAATCCACAATCTTAAGAAGCAAGGCCTGTCCCTGCGGCATATTGCTCGAACCCTGAACTTAAGCCGCAATACTGTGCGCAAATATGTTTCGGCAGAGCAATGCCCGCAGATGACCTCGCGTAAACATTCCAAAACGCTGTTGGATAATTACTTGAGCTACCTCCAAAATCGCCTGGCTGCCGGCTGCCGCAACAGCCGCATATTGTTTGAAGAGCTTCAAGCCATGGGCTACAAGGGCTCCCGCTCTACTGTGGCGCGCTGGATAAGAATGCAGCGGAATGCTATCCACCGGGATACCGGGCAACGTAGCACATACCCCAAAACAATTGCACCACGCCGGCTGCAATACTGGTTTTTGAAACCTCTACAAGATTTGCCCCGAAGCGCAACTAATCTGTTGACTCAAGTCCTTGGGGGTATTCCCGAGTTGCAGCGAGGGTATACCCTGGTCCATCAATTTCACACAATGGTGCGTCATCGAGCCGGACGTGCTCTCCCGGCATGGCTGAAAGCCGTACATGATAGCGGGATTTTGGAACTCAAACGGTTTGCTGATTCCATAAATAAGGATTACAGTGCTGTTTATGCTGGTTTAACCGAACCGTGGAGCCAGGGCCCAGTGGAAGGAATTAATAATAGGCTAAAATTAATCAAACGCATGATGTATGGCAGGGCAAAGTTTGATTTGCTTCGCAAACGGGTGATCCATGCGCTATAAAACCAATTCTCTTTATTTTTTTTCGTTTGACCTTGGTTTTTCTTCTTGGTCAAGTCATGAATGATAATTGTCTTTGCTTTTTGTCAAGTTGACTGTTTCAACTTAAAAATATCGACGAGGACTATCAATAGGTATTGTCTATTGACACCAAAAGTGCGGAAGAACCAATTACTCTGTCCAATTCCATCTTTAATTTTTTCAAATTCGCTTCGAAAATTTCACCCTCAAAAACCGAGTTTTGTACCCTGTTCTGGTATTGGCGGCATTCAGGACTTTAGTCACTTTTTTCTTGTTGACATCATACAACAAAATGGTAAAAAGCTCAACTCCATCAACCCTCTCAAATTTTTACCACCTGGCAATATAGGCCTGGAAATCTTATTCCACAGGTTTGATAGAAAACCGGGGTTTCTTCTTCAATGGTGATATGGATGTAATATTTATCGTTTTTATTCTTTCTCCTTTTTGATGAACCAAAAAGAAACTTTTGCCTCTACACCTGCGTCTAAAACTTAGTTAAGCAATTAACAAAACAAAGTAGCCGGCAGCCTCGTACCATTAATTTCCGGCATGGTACAATACCGGCATAGCACAACCCGGCAAAAAGGCGGCGGCGCTTGAATAACTTAATTAGGGAGGGAAACATTTTATCATGAAACGACTATGCCTAATGATACTGTTGTTATTATTTACTGCCTGCGGTTTCGCCCCCGCGGCTGCGGCCCAGGAACAAAGACAAATTTTCGTATCCATTGACGGTTTACCGGTTAGTTTCGACGTGCAGCCGGTAATGCAAAACGGGCGCACCCTGGTGCCCTTCAGGGCCATTGCAGAAGCGCTGGATGTACAGGTCACCTGGGACGGCGCGGCACAAACAGTTAACGCCACCGACGGGAAAAACACCGTCCGGTTACAAATGAACAGCAATACCGGTTACCGCAACCAGACCGCCATCCCCCTGGATGTGCCGCCGCTGAACCTGGAGGGTAGAACGCTGATCCCGCTGCGGTTTTTCAGTGAGGCCTTTGACTGCCAGGTGGCTTGGGATAATGCCACTTATACTGTGAAAATCACCTCCGCCCCGCAGCCGATGAGCGTAACGGGATTTTATGCCCTGGGCGACACACAAACCAGTAGCTGGACCAACCTGTTCGGTGTACCGTACCCCCATACGGCAACCGGAAACACCGGACTGGTATCCGAGCTGGCCCTGGGTTGGTACAGCCTCGACGGGCAGGGCAACCTGCTCACCCAAAGCAGAACGGGCTGGCAGCGCCCCGGCGGCTATGAGGATGTGCTTGCCGCAGCCGGGTCATACAACCTGCGCACCGAGATGGTGGTTCACGTCACCGATGAAGACGGCACCATTACCAGCTTGTTAACTAACCGGACAGCCATGCAACAGGCGGTTGCAGACATATCTGCGGAAGCCGATTTCTACAGCGGCGTTAACCTTAATCTTGAAGGTTTGGGCTACCGGGATACAGGCGCGCAATTGCAAGCCGTACAAAACAGCTTTACCAGCTTTGTTGACTTATTGTCCGGTCAACTGCAAGCAAAGGACAAAACCCTGACCTTAACTTTACACGCCCCCAACAGCGCCTACAAGGGTTATGACTACCAGGCACTGGGGCAAATTGCCGATAGAATTATCATCATGGCTTACGATTACGGTGCCAAGCCGGAACCGGTGGATATGGTTGTTCAAGCGGTGGAGGCAGCCAGGGCCGTGGTTCCGGCAGAAAAACTGGTCCTGGGTATCTCTGTCCCTTCGGAAAATCCCGAAAGCATTTTAACCAAAATTGGTATTGCCAAGCGGTATAACCTGGACGGTATTGCACTGTGGCGGTTGGGGGTTGTCTCGGATGAAATGTGGAAAGCAATAGGTACCACAATTCAGGAAAGGGGTTAAGATGTTGGAAAATATGGGCAAAAGCAAACCATAATATGTATTTTCTTGAAAGTTTATTTTTTCCCTTTGCATTTTTCATAAAATAGAAAAATTTTTTAGGCTTGTAAAAATTATAGAGCAACCGGCAAGTACCCTTTCGGGTAACTTTGCCGCGCTAGCTGGTCGCTGACACTAAGCCTGAAAGAAATTTTTTCACGGTGTTTTGTTCCTGAAAAGGCTTGCATATAAGGATGAAATTCACGGAGTATCGCACATGAAAATAATCGCCGAAGGGGATTTCAAATATGTAAAATTCATGGCCTTTTTCTTTGTGCGCTTGGGGCTTTGGGGTTGCTGCTGTCAGGTATGCAGGTTAAAAGGGAAACCTTTGAACTGGTGATGGGCCAGGCCGGGTTGCTGGGCGTACTGCTGCTGGTCAGCTTGGATCGGACCGGTGAATTGCTGGAGGAAGCCCAAAAAATAAATAAAACCGCGCCTTTGTTTATAATGGCGGGTTTGTTACTAAGCCGGGCTTTTCAGTGGTACCGGGAATTAGCCCGGCAATACGGCATAGCTGTTGCCCCGGGCGCAAGCCAGGTCAAAGTGCCGGACCTGGCGGTGATTAACTGGGACACTGCAATTATGATTGTATCAATTATATTACTCGGCCCTCTACTGGAGGAAATACTGTTTCGTTTTATCGGCCTGGGATTGGTGCGCCGGGCGGTTAAGCCAGGCCGGGCGGTTTTGTTTACCGGGGTCTGGATGATGGCGATTTCCGCAATTTTTGCTTTATTACACGGCCCCGAACCGGCCGCATTCGCGCTTTATTTTATTTCCGGCATCATTTACAGCCTCACCTATCTGAAATACGGCTTATTTGCTTCTATATTAGTCCATGCCGCCGGCAATGCCGGGGTATTTATCTTTTAATCCCATTCAGTATTTTCGATCCAATCGGCACACTTTTGGCAAACGGCCCGGCCGGCGTAGTCCAGTTTGACCGGTTTTTCCGGCAGCCATTCTTTTTTGGATACGTTATCTTTGTTCAGTTCGGTTTCGCAAATCGGGCATACTTTATTGGGCAGTGTCATTAATAATTCCCCCTTATATTTATTATCATCTTTAACTATAATCAAATGCAATAGATGAAATGGAATTTGAATATTTGTTACAGTATGTGTTGCATCTTTATTTCTAGATTAGCACTGCATTGCGGTTATGGCAAGAAATAATTTGCTATAGTACATATAAGCTATGATTATAGTTGTTCATAATAAAACACCCGCCAGACAAGGGGCGGGTGTTTGTCACGGTTGCAATTATTCAACATGTTCAATTATCAAAGCACTCTCACAAAATGGACAAAATCTAGGTTCATCTTCTTTTTTTGCCCAGAATATCATACCGCAGTCCTTACACTTATATGCAGTTATTTTATTTTCCACCGCCGAATCCTCCCCCGTCTTTGTTATGCATAATAATGATTACATTAAATTATATAACAAAGTTTAAATGTCCTGCATATAAACTTACCGGGAGCTATCCTCGCCAAAATCTCTAATGAACATGGCGGCCTTTGAGCTGTCCAGAAAATCATGCATATCATGAATACCCAGGCGCTGTAACAACTCCAAGACATATTTATTATCCACCGGTGTAAGGGAACCGGCCTCTTTACTGTAATTTTCCACGTATTGACGGCCTTCCACCGGGTCTATGATAACCTTGGGCCCACCCACACAACCCCCGTTACAGCCCATACCTTCCAAAAAGTTCCCTTTAATATAGCCTGCCAAAACATCTTTGAGCATTCTCCGGCAATCCTGCACCCCATCGGCATGGATGGCCTGGATCTTAATTTTTCTTTCGGGTCTTAATTTATTTAACGTTTCTGAAATAGCCCGGCTAACCCCGCCGGTTCTGGCATATATCCTACCCGCGGACGAGGAATGCTCGCTTTCGTCATCATCCATTTCAGACGGGTTTATGCCCACCGCCTCAAATATTTGCTCCAATTCCCGAAAAGTCAGTACAGCATCCACGGCATCTCTAATATCGGGCTCCTTGGCTTCCGCTTTTTTTGCGATACAGGGGCCGATAAATACCACCTTGGCACCGGGATGCAGGTGTTTGATACCCCTGCCACAGGCTACCATGGGTGATACGGAAGGGGATATATGCGGCACCAGGTCCTTATAGACCCTTTTAACCATGGATACCCAGATGGGACAGCACATACTGGTAAGCATGAAATCTTCTTCCCGGGTGACATGCCGGTCAAATTCCAATGCTTCTTTTAGAGTAAGCATATCGGCAAAAAGGGCTACTTCCACCATACCATAAAAACCCAGTCTTTTCAGGGCTGCCCGCATTTTGCCGGGGGTTACCGCAGGGCCAAACTGGCCGATGAAAGCAGGCGCTATAATGGCAAAAACCGGCACCTTGCGGTCTTTCAAAAGTTTTATCAGCGGCACAAATTCCTTCTTATCCACCAGCGAGTAATGTTTGCATACCTCCACACACCTGCCGCACCCAGTGCAGTTGTTGGGGGTGATAACCACATTTCCCTCCATATCGCGCACAATGGCACCAAAAAGACATGCTGCTTCACAGTTATCATCGCCCGCATCACAATGACCACTGCAATCCCGAATTTTAAACACCACTGTATTGGGGTCGCCACCCCCCGCAGCATAAAGCAGATACTGGTCTGTAATACTGTCGCCGTCTCGAATTTTGGCCATTTCGTTATCCATATCACCGCGGTAGGCTGATTTAACCAGTTTTTTAAAAATTTCCTCGTACTTTGATTCAGGCATTCGGCTCACCTTTTATAATATTGGTCAATATATGTAATATTGCCGTTTTCTGATTAATTATGAGTCGAAACCTGTAAAAATAATGCAGTTTTTCCATCTAATAACGAGTTATACCGGCATTGCAAGACAATAGATGGCTTATAAATATAAAAGAGACAAAGTTAAAATATTTACCACCGGCGGCAAAAAAATAAACTACCCCAGCACGGGTAGTTTTGGCCTGACTTCGCTAATTCAATAAAAGCGGTATAACTTTTATATCGGTTTTACACTCCGGACAGGTAACCCGGCAATGTTTCGGTAATTTATCAAAGGTCACTTCTTTACCGCAAAAGGTACATTTTACTGCCGGTTTCCCGTCACTGTTTCTATATTCCCGGGCTTTATCATCCAAACTGCAAGACGAACAACTTCCGCAACCTGACATACATTCTCTCCCCCCGATATTTTTTTATAGTGTGACCGCACTCTCACCGGCTACATAACCTGAGGGCCAGGCCCACTGCAGGTTGTAACCACCGTAGTCCCCATCGATATCGAGCACCTCCCCGGCGAAAAAAAGCCCGGGCACCAGCTTTGAAGCCATATTTTCTGGTCCACGTCCCGGACAGCTACTCCTTCGGTGGTTACCTGTGCCTGCTGCCAGGTATTGGTGCCGGTAACTACAAAGCGCCAATCCTTTAATATATCTATTATAGCATTTCTCTCCGCCGTGGTAACCTGTCCCGCCGGTTTGTGAATATCTGCAATCCCGGCCTCTTTAACAGCGGTACAGCGCTGAGGGCAAGTATGGGAGGACCGGAAATACCGTAATCAGTAAACAGTATCTCCACTTTGATTTTTTCCCGCCATTATTAACCTTCATAAATTAAGACCCCTATCACCTTTTGTCAAACAGTACCCGCAGCTTACCATAATTTATTAAACTAAATCCAGTCAAATCCTTCTAACAAAATATTGACCGGCCCGTCCGAATTTTATGGCAGCATGCAGACAAAACTATGGTTATGTACCTATTGCAAATAAATTTTTACAACGTTATTATTATATAAATGAGTAAAATATAACTCTTCGAGTCGGGATATCCTGCAGACTTTATGTTATGGATGCCTGACCGGTAGGGTGGACCGGGAAACCGGACCGCCTCCCATTGCGGAAAGAAGAGAACCGCTAGGTTATAACCCTGCATGCTCCTTCTTGGCAATGCAGGGCTTTTTATTTTTTCCAGGATCATAAGACAAGGAAGGGGGGAAAATAAAGCTTAGCGGTTTTATTCCCAGTAGTTATATTGAAAAAAATAAACAAGGAAAAGGGAGGAATAATTAATGCAAAGAAAAAGCCCGCTTATTGTGATGATCTTAGTGCTGGCGCTGTTGACGGCGCTGGTGGGCTGCGCTCAGAATGCAAATGACAACCAGCAGCAGGAGCAACAATCGGCCCAACCGGATAATAAAAATATTATCCTGGCCACCACCACCAGCACCCAGGATAGCGGTTTGCTGGATGTGTTGGTACCCCAATTCCAGGAACAAACCGGCTACACTGTTAAAACAGTGCCCGTAGGGACCGGGCAGGCATTGGAAATGGGCAAAATGGGCAACGCCGATGTGCTGTTGGTACATGCTCCTGACGCCGAAAAGCCGCTGGTGGAAGACCAGACGGTCATTAACTACCAGCTGGTTATGCATAATGATTTCGTGCTGCTGGGCCCCCCCGGGGACCCGGCCCAGGTGAAAGGTACCACCGATATTCTGGAGGCATTCAGAAAGATAGCGGATAATGGCGCATTGTTTATTTCCCGGGGCGATGACTCGGGTACTGATAAAATGGAAAAAAGCCTGTGGAAAGACGCCGGAATTGACCCTGCAGGACAAGCATGGTATCAGGAAACCGGTCAGGGCATGGGTGCCAGCATAACCGTAGCCAACGAAAAACAGGCCTACATACTCAGTGACCGCGGTACCTTCCTGGCCCAATCAAAAAACATCGATCTGGAGATTGTTTCCGAAGGTGACGAAGCGTTGAAAAACATTTACCACGTCATGCAGGTGAACCCGGAAAAATTCGACCGGATTAATGCCGAAGGGGCCAAAGCCTTTGTGGAGTTTATGATCGATAAAGATACCCAGGAAACAATCAAGGAATTCGGTGTGGATAAATACGGCAGTCCGCTGTTCTTCCCTGACAGGCTGGACGGTTAAAAAAATTGTACCGCTCAAGGATAAACAACAGACCCTCTATCGCCTGACCAAAAAGGTGCAAGCCAGTCAATTCAGCTGACTGCACCTTTTCATTTTTCAATTTTATCTCGTCATAGCAACACTTAATAAAAAAGCCGTTACTTACCGCTTAACATATTTTTGGCAATAACCACCCGCTGAATCTGGTTGGTACCTTCATAAATTTGGGTGATTTTGGCGTCGCGCATCATCCGCTCCAAGGGGTACTCCTTCATATAGCCATAACCGCCCAGCACCTGCAGCGCGTCAACCGTAACCTGCATGGCTGTATCCGAGGCAAACAGCTTGCACATGGAGGAAAACAGGCTGATATCGGTGGTCGAAGTATTATTCTCCGCAGCATGTTCAATTAAGAAAGCAGCTTTATAAACCAGCTGCCGGGCCGCTTCCACCCGGGTGGCCATATCCGCCAGCATAAATTGCAGCCCCTGGAAAGTAGCTATGGGCTTGCCGAATTGAACCCGCTCTTTGGCGTAATTAACGGCATAATCCAGAGCTCCCTGGGCAATACCAACAGCCTGGGCACCGATAACGGGACGGGTACGGTCAAGGGTCATCATGGCAATTTTAAACCCGTCACCCTCTTTACCCATCAAATTTTCCACCGGAACAGGACAATTATCAAAAATAACCTCCGTGGTTTCAGAGCCCCTAATGCCCATTTTATGTTCCTTTTTGCCAATAATTATACCAGGGTAATTTTTCTCCACAATAAACGCGCTTAAACCTTTTAATCCAGCCTTGGGATCTACGGTGGCGAAAACAGTGAATACATCGGCAATACTACCGTTGGTGATAAAGCACTTTTGCCCCGAAAGCAAATACTTATCCCCTTCCCGCACAGCCCTTGTCTTCACAGCGCCCGCGTCAGAGCCCGCGTTAGGTTCGGTAAGGGCAAAGGCACAGATTTGGTCACCGTCGGCAATGCCCGGCAGGTATTTTTCCTTTTGAGCCTCGGAACCACCCACCAGTATGGGCATCATGCCCAATTCCTGGGCTGCCACTATCAGTGACACAGCGGCCGACGCTTTGGCGATCTCCTCCACAATCAAGCATACCGAAGGCAGTCCGGCCCCGGTGCCGCCATATTCCTCGGGTATCCCGGCCCCCAGCAACCCCTGTTCTGCGATCAGCTCCTTTAAATCCCACGGGTATTCGTCCTTTTCATCAATTTCCGCCGCCCGGGGGGCCACCTTGTCTTCAGCCAACCGTTTCACTATTTGGCGTAGCATTTCCTGTTCTTCCGTCAGTTGATACGACATACTAAACCTCCTCTTTTTACATAATTTCACATGCTGTAGGTAAAGACAGATAAGATTGGTTCTGGTAAGCAGTTGCCGCACATATACATTTTATCTCCTCTTGGTTTATTAATATTGGACACCCGGTGATCAATTCCTTTATACATGTTAGAAATTTATTATATTTTTGAATATTATAAATAAGGGTTGCTAAATTGCAATTATTGACTATAATTGTGCAGCACAGGAAATACTACAGGGAAATGAAATGAATGAGATAGCCCACCATCAACAAAAGGAGTGGTAAAATTTATGGATCCGGATAAAGCATATGTCAACAAATTAGAGGGCGAAATAAAGGAACGCCGGGCTGAAATCGATGAATTAAAGGCCAATATCCAGCAGGCGCAAGCCGAAGCACAGTTACAGTATGATGATGGAATTGAACAGGCCCGGGAAAACATCTCCGAATTTAAAGAAGCTTCGGGGGATGCCTGGAGCGATATTAAAAACGGCGTAATGGACGCTTGGAGCGAATTAGCCAATGCTGCCAACAAAGCAGCTTCAAAATTCAAACAAAAGTAATTAACAAGCCTCCTTCTTAAAGCAGCGTCAAAAGAGCGCTGCTTTACTCTTTAAACTATTCATGCCTGTTCTCCGGAGGGCAGCACAGTAGCAGCAACGGGATTATTCCCGCGCGTTGCGCAGCCGCCTGACATACAGCCTGCCCTCC
Organism: Desulfallas thermosapovorans DSM 6562; assembly: GCF_008124625.1. Lineage (NCBI taxonomy): Bacteria > Bacillati > Bacillota > Clostridia > Eubacteriales > Desulfallaceae > Desulfallas > Desulfallas thermosapovorans. The sequence goes on along the minus strand of NZ_VNHM01000016.1, from coordinate 52,956 downwards.
CGGGATATCCGGTAATAGGTGTGGTTCATATGCTTCGTCCAACTCTTTTCACGGTGATAGTTTTCCAACATCTTCCCTTCAACCCTTTCCAACAGGCCCTTTTCCAGCAGCTTTTCCAAACGGCGGCGGGACTCTGCAACATCCAGTCCTATATTTATGCCCAATCTCCAAGCATACTCCGCCCCTGCATAATCAATAAACTTCAGTATGGCCAGGTCAGTCTCGTCTTCCTGTTCAACCTCCAAATAACCATTATCCATCAACCAGCGGTAAAGCTGTCCTGCTTTATCGTTAAGCATACTATTGTACTCATCATATAACAACCACAGCTCTTGCTCCTCTGCGGACAAGTTTTTACCGGACCATGTTTGACCTGTTTGATCCTTCCCGAGACCCAGCATAACCTCAAGATCAGCAACATCCCGTACAATTTTTTTTAATTCACTTGCCGTAAGGCATATGCTATTCAGCTCATGCAGCCTCTTGGCCAACCCGGGCAGTTTTTCAGGGTCGGTGCTGACTTCGGGCTGGGCCAGCAGAACCGCCAAGTTTTCATACTCTTCCTCAACTTGCCCGAGCAGCTTCCAGATATCCTCATCACTTAAATATTTAGCGTTAAAAACCGACACTTTTGACATCACCACCGGCATTTAAGTTATCACACCGCAAGCAAGCATTAAAAATTACCTGCTTGTGAGAATGTGTTCAACTTAAGGCTCAGGTATGATTACCAGCTGTTTTCTATCTCGTCCAGTATATCACATACATTTTTATCCCTATTCAATATATCCAGGACAGCCTGCCAGAAATATTCCTCACAATCATCCCGCCGCCATTCATAGTCGGCCCCCCCGGATAAACCGCATTCAACCAACGCATCCTCACCGGGTATAAAAACGATATCTGGCAACCCTTGACCGGGTTTTTCCGGTTGGATAGCCATAATAATAAATATGGCACCGTCAATATACAACTCAACCCAATACTGCCCTGCACCCTGCTTCATAAAAACATCATAATCATCAAGCACCAACAACCCCCAAATAACCGTAGCGGCCCGCAGGCTGTAAGCCGCCATATCAAAAGGGTGGTCCCATTTTTTTCGCAGCGCATCATTAACTGCAGAGGTAATATCCAATACTTGCTTAACCTGGTCTAATTGACAAAACACATTCAACTCTCCCTTTGCTTAATTTTAGTTAGTTAACCTTGGAAATTAATTCAATAAAAGCTGTTACCAGATTGGGGTCAAATTGTATACCGGCACAGCTGTTCAGTTCCGCCAGTGCCTCTTCTCTGCTAAAGGTCCGGCGATAAGGTCGGTCGCTGGTCATGGCATCATAAGCATCCGCTATGGCCAGAATACGACAGGCCAGCGGGATTTCTTCACCTTTGAGCCCCCGGGGATAGCCCCCGCCATTCCACCACTCATGGTGCTTTAAAATCAATTCGGCAATGGGCTCCAAATCCGGTACCGATAAAGCAATGCGATGGCCGATTTCACAATGCCGCTGCATTTGGGCAACCTCCTCGCCGGTTAAAGGGCCGGGCTTAAATAATATACCATCCGGAACCCCTACTTTACCTATGTCATGAAACCTGGCCAGCAAGCATAATTTCTCAACGTCATCTTCCGGCAGACCAATGTGCTCAGCCATATCCACCACCAAATCCCGCAATCGATCAATATGCCCCTCATTTATATGATCTCTAGCCTCCAGCGCTTTCATCATTGTGCGCACAATGGCATTGCGAGCACTTTGTTTGTTATTCAGTTTTTCCCTGTACATGTTATCATCCGCTTCTTTGTATATGTCCCGCAAACCGGTATTCTTATCATTTACCGCAAAGCCAACGGACAAACTCAAGGGCAAATCGGGGTCAACCGCATTATGATTGTTTATAGCCTTGTGAATTCTACGGCAGATATCTTTCACAACCCTTTTATCACTGTTGGTCAGCAGAACTGCAAACTCATCGCCTCCCACCCTGGCAACAATATCACCCTGGCGCAACGAACCCTTAAGTATTTTGGCGGTCAGCTGCAGCAATCTATCGCCGGTATCGTGCCCCAGGGTATCGTTAATCAATTTGAGCCCGTCCACATCGCAGATTATTAACCCCAGCGATTCCCGACCGCTTTCCAACCGGCGCATTTCCATATCAAAATAAGCCCTGTTATACAGACCGGTCAGGGAGTCGTGCCAGCTGCAGTATTTTAATTGTTCCTCCAGCTCCTTACGAACGGTAACATCCCGGGCAATTCCCTCTATGGCCACAAGATTGTTATGCTCATCATAAATAGGCACGGTGCTTTGTTCAACCCAGATTAACCGGCCATCCCTGTGTAACCATCGCATGGTCAATGGTTTTTTTAAGTCAAATTCAAGGGGTTTACCCGAAACCAGGTTATCTAAAATATAATGTTCCTGTGGGTGTATCAGTTTATATATTTCACCGGGATGGGCATAAAACTCCTCGGGAGCATAGCCGGCTAAAGAATAAAGCGCCGGGCTGATATAATCAAAGGCAAATTCAGGTACTAACCGCAGCCTGAACACGATATCCCTGGCGTTTTCGGCCAGCAGCCTGAAGCGTTCCTCGCTATCCTGCAGGTCTTTTTGGGATTGTTCCAGTGCTGCCAGCATACCATTAATATCATCAGCCAGGGTTTTACATTCATCATTGCCCCCCATGACTATGCGGGATGAAAAGTCCCCGCTGGCACCGATGGCGGATACGCTGCCACTGAGGTACGCCAACCTGCTTAATAACATCTTTTCCAGTATAATCAATACCGCAACGCCAAAGGTGAAGCCGGCAATCAAAAAGATTGACAGTATATATACCATGGCGGTTTGCCCCTGCATGTAAACCATCCTGGCCGCTTCCGCTTGCAAAATAACCCCGGGTTCACCATATATATCCCTAATCATCACATAGCCCGTTATGGTATGGTCGTTTAACGGCTTAACATAACAGGTCTCTTCAGAGGATGCATATTGCAATTTGTCGGCTACATCATCCTGGATTCGTTTGCTGTTAAAGCTATAAATGTCAATAGGCAGGTTAGTTACCCTGGATAGCTGCCCAATAACCCTCTGCTCAAGGAAACGCCCCATAATTATATACCCGCGGGCATCCCCTTGATTGTCAACGTGAAATACAGGGCATGAAGCAATCAACACAGGGCCTTCGGACAACACAAGAATTCCCGACTTGCATTCCTTATCTGTTTGTCGCTCCAGAATACCCCCGGCTAGAATATGACGGCGCATCTCCCCGGAAAGAGGAGTGGCCTTACTATTTGTGCGATTATAACCCCGTCCCATGATAATCTGCCCGGAATCGTCCACAAAGGCCATAAAGTCGATTCCCAGGGTTTGCAAAGTTTCATCAATTAAACCCGGTTCAAAATATTTTTCTCCCGAATTTCCTGTTAAAGTAGACGTGTACTCGTAACTGGCCCAATCATGGTTCATCCGCTCCAGATTGTCTATCTCAACATGCAGCGCCTTCAAAGCGCGCTCAACATTCTGTCGCATAAGCAACTCTTCCAACTGGGCAAAACCGCCCAGCAATATTTCTTTATTAACAAGATAAAGCAGTAATAACATACATAAAATGACCAGGCCAATAATTAGTGTAACTTTTGTACGGACTTTCATTAGATATATCCTCCGGCAACGTCGTTTATCTCAAATATAAAACACTACTAAACAACGGCAATTGTGAAAAGAAAATAACAATTTGTCTTAAATTGTCCAGGGAAACATGCAAACAAAATAAGCTGCCCACCCTTCACCGGACAGCTTAGTTTTTAAAATACGACACTGGTCTATTTAATTCCTTTGTAACCAGCAAATTTACTAACATAGCTGCTGGAATAATCCGCGCTAGATATCTAGATGTACTTATAATCTTTACATTAGCTGGCTTGCGGTGTTCACACAGGTGCCGGGTGCTCCCAAGTCCGGAAGATTAAAACATTTAACCTTTTATGCATGCCTTTCCAGGACACAAAGGCCAGGCAAGAATTACTTCAGACTTTCAACACCCGGCTCCATAGCATACTTTTCAAATAAACTCTAAAACTCAGCATTTTTCGGCGTTCTGGGAAAGGATATTACATCCCGAATATTACTCATCCCCGTCAAATACATAATCAGCCTCTCAAAGCCCAGCCCGTAACCGGCGTGCTTGGTACCGCCATATTTTCTAATATCCAGGTACCACCAGTAATCCCTGGTGTTAAGCCCCAATTCCGCCATCCTTCGTTCCAAATAGTCAAGTCTTTCCTCACGCTGGCTGCCGCCAATGATTTCCCCCACCCCGGGCACCAGCAAATCCATCGCCGCCACTGTCTTTTGATCATTATTCATGCGCATGTAAAAGGCCTTGATTTGTTTGGGATAATCCGTAACAAAAACCGGCTTTTGAAAATGTTTTTCCGCCAAGTAGCGCTCATGCTCGGTTTGCAGGTCATAGCCCCACTCCACGGGGTATTCAAATTTTTCCTGGGCGTTTTTTAAAATATCAATGGCCTCGGTATAGGTAACATGCCCAAAATCAGATTTCAAAACGTTTTCCAAACGGGCCAACAGCGATTTATCTATGAATTTATTAAAAAAGTTCATTTCTTCGAGGGCGTTTTGCAACACATAATCTATCACATATTTCATCATGGCCTCGGCCAGGTTCATATTATCCTTTAAATCCGCAAAGGCGATTTCAGGCTCAATCATCCAAAATTCCGCGGCATGCCTGGGGGTGTTGGAGTTTTCCGCCCGAAAAGTGGGCCCGAAGGTGTATACTTTGCTGAAGGCCAGGCAATATGTTTCCACTTCCAGTTGACCGCTTACCGTCAAGTTGGTTTCCCGGCCAAAGAAATCGCTGGTAAAATCCACCCGGCCGGCTTCATTCCGGGGGGGTTGGTTAAAATCCAGTGTGGTAACTCTGAACATTTCCCCGGCCCCTTCGGCATCACTGCCTGTAATGATAGGGGTATGTACATAAACGAAACCCCGCTCCTGAAAGAATTTATGTATAGCGTAGGCAGCCAGCGACCTGACCCTGAATACAGCGGAAAATGTGTTGGTTCGGGGCCGCAGGTGGGCTATGGTGCGCAGGAACTCGAAGCTGTGCCTTTTCTTCTGCAGCGGGTAGTCCGGTGCACAAGCACCCACTATTTCTATATTCTCTGCCTTTAACTCAAAGGGTTGCTTGGCCCCGGGGGATTCCACCAACTCGCCTTCCACAGTGATGGCCGAGCCCGTGACCAGTTTGGCCACTTCCTTGAAATTGCCCAGGCTTTCCTCAAACACCACCTGGAGATTGGCAAAAAAACTACCGTCATTAAGTTCAATAAAGCCGAAGGCCTTGGAGACCCGTACCGTCCTGACCCAGCCGTTTACCCTTACCCGTTTGGTCAAATATTTATCAGTCCTTTGGTAAAGGTCCTTTATCGAAACTGTTTGCATTTATTAACCCTCCCAGCAATTGGTTTATTATATATGCTGACATAGTTATGCAATTTTATTATTCCCCTGTCACTAAGTTACTACAATATTAATACATTAAACTTCAACAAAAAAGAAACCGTTCATACAACATTACATGAACGGTTCGGGGTTATGCCACCCTGCCTTTAATGGTTGTCCCGGCCCGTTTTTTGCCGGTTACCCATATCCGTTAATCCTTCGGCAAACTCGTAAAAGGAAATAAACCCGGGATCGGCATTATCTCTGCGTATGGGTACGGTCAAATTGTTCAAGCCCTTATCCTTGTTTTTGATTCTTTTCAAAGAGCTCACCTCCCATAATAGCAATGCCGTAAAACAGAATAATTTACCCCAGGCGAGTGTTGACATAATGGGCGATAAATTACATTTTAACCTTCGGCTATAATACCTTTGCCCCGGTATACAACATGTTCCAAAAACATAACTGCCAAAACGCCCATCGCAAAGCCATTACCGATAACCGGCCTGAGGGAACCGGGCATTGTCTTGAGCACCTCCGCCGGGAAAAAGGCCACCACAACCCCCAGCAGCACCGGCAATCCGATAATAAGCCCGCTTTCAAAATCAAAATGACCTGCACCAAAGGCCATCAGCAAGCCGGCCGATATTTGCGAGCACATGACATACATTAGTGCCGTGCCAATGATTACGGTAGGTATGCTCTCCATAAACCCAATGACCAGGGGCATAAAGGACAGCAATAATAATCCCAGCGCGGCGGGTATTAAAGTAAACCTGGAAGCACATCCCGTAGAGGCAATCACCCCGGGGCTTAAAGAAAAGTTAACCGGACCGATAACGCCCAGTGCCCCCGAAAGCACATTGGCCAGACCGGTGAAGGTAATCCCCCTGGTGATGCGCTTGGACATATTACCGGGCTTTAACATCTCACCCACCGATTGTATGGAACCCAAATCATTAATGGATAAGGCTAGAAAACAAACCAGGAAAGAAAATAATAAACCGGGTTCCAGTGAAAATTTAAAGGCCATGCCTTCAAAAAAGGTGGCCAGGGGTTTATAGTTGCCCGGGTGGTCAAGAGCAGGCGTGGGGCTCATAACCAGGTAGGCCAGTGTTCCCAATAACATGGCCCAGATGATCAAAGTTGATTTCCAAATACCGGTTAATAATTTATTCGCGGCAAACATCAAAAGAATCAGGCCGAAGGCAAATAATATGTTAAATAAAGCAGATGATTGTTCACCGGAGGGAGATACTATTAAATTCATAATCGTTGGCGTAAGGGTGAAGGCAATTAACAAAAGAATTGTGGCTACCACCCGGGTGGTAAAAAATTTTGTCACTTTGGAAAAAAGACCGGTGATGCTTAATAATGTAAGTATTATACCCCCAATCAAGATGGAGGAATATATCGCATGCATACTGCTGCCCTGGCCGGCCAGCACACCAATGAGCAGTACCGCCGCCGGACCGGTTACCAGCGGCAGGCGGTGCCCCCATAGCAACTGGCAAAACATAACCAGACCGGTAATGAAGAATAGTTTTTGTACATATATTACCTGGTCCCCGGGATGATCAAAGTGCAGCACCGCCACCACCGGGCCGATAATAATAATGGTGGGAACGGAAATAGCCAGCCACTGCAAGCTGAAAAGAATCAGCTCAGCCCAGGGAGGAACTTCGTCCAAACCATATTTTAATTTCAATTTACTCAAAAAGGAACACCTGTCTTTCCAGAAATTTTATTGCCAATAGCATTAGCTTAATAGTATACCCTTTTACCAAAAGTGCAAAGCATTAGAGCAAAAAAGCCCGGCCTCTTAAACAAGAAAAGGGTGGGCTTTCGAATAGAGGAAGCGGAAAGAAGCGCAAAAGCTTAAATAATCCCATTTGGTGCCTTAGGCAATAATATTGTAATGATAGCCAGAATAATTATCAAAAAATAAAAACCTCTCATATCACAACTACCCTTTCCCCAAAATTAATTATGCCTTGCCTAAAAAACGGCAGGCCCCTCTGCCAATCATTGTAAACTATAATTATTAAATTATTGTTAGCAAAAAATAAAAATTTTTTTAAAAACCGCCGGTAGCGCCGGACGAGGCATTAAAATAACCAGTATGCAAAGGGCAATTATGAAATATACGGGCTTCTCAAGGACACTGGACATGAAAAAGAGCCCTGTTTATAATTGGCATAACAAACTATGGAAGGATGATTTATATGCCCAATACCGGCTCTTTCCAGTTACCCCAGGAATTTTTAATTGTCGGCGCGGCTGTTCAAACAGGACTATTTGAAGAGTTAAAAAACACCCCCTGTACCCTGGAGGAATTAGCCACCAAAACTCAAACTGACCAAAGGGCTTTGTGGGTTGTTGTGGAAGCTTTAATAGCTCTAAAGTATTTGGAATACGAGGGTGAACGGGTCAAGCTCTCCCAGGAAGCGGATAACATTTTTTATAATCCTGACCATGAGCAGTATACCGGTTTTTCATTTATGCACGCCTATAATTTAATCAAATCCTGGATACAGCTACCCGCAGTTATCAAAACCGGTAAGCCCGCTGCCAGGGGTGACAACCCCGAACACACCAAGCACTTTATTAAAGCCATGAGCCATGTGGCCCAAAAATCGTCCGGGCCAATTGTTGATTATTGCTTAAAAGGGCTACCCGAAAAGCCCAAAATTCTGGATGTTGGCGGGGGACCGCTAACTTATGCCAAAGCTTTTGCCGCCAAAGGAGCCCGGGTAACTGTCCTGGATCTGCCCGACGTTATCGAAATGATGCGACCGGAACTGGATAAAAACCTGCCCATAGATATGGTGGAAGGCGATTTTACCCGGGGCTTGCCACCCGGTCCCTATGATCTTGTTTACCTGGGCAATGTATGCCATATTTACGGTGAACAGGAAAACCGGAAATTATTTTTGGATGCGGCGCGTGAATTAAAAACGGCGGGGCATATCATCATTAATGACATGATCCGGGGCACGGGGGTTATGCCGGCGGTATTTGGGGTAAATATGCTGATTAATACGGTTAACGGCGGCACGTGGACCTATGAACAGTATAAAACCTGGCTGGCGGATGCCGGTTGCACCACCGCCCCCTGGGAAGAAGTCGGGGGAAGGCAGCTTATCAAGGCAACCAAACAATAGAAAGCATGGAAGCACAGGGAAGCACTGGGACAGTTCCCGTGCTTCCCTTAATGTTAAATCTCCCGCTTATCAACGACCCGCTTGGCCTTACCCTCACTGCGGGGGATGGTCCGGGGCTCCACCAGTTTGATGCGCGATGAAATACCCAGCACGCTGTTAATGCGGGAACGCAGTCTGCGTTCTAGATCCTCCAGCAAACGCACCTTATCATTGAACATCTCGGAGGACAACTCCACCCAAATCTCCAGGTCATCCATGGTGCCTTTGCGATCCACCACCAGCAGGTAATGGGGCTGGGTTTCCCCGAACTCCAGCAGTATACTCTCAATTTGGGATGGGAATACATTAACCCCCCTGACGATCAACATGTCATCGCTGCGACCGGTGACCCGTTGCATCCGCACGTGGGTACGCCCGCAAGAGCAAGGTTCCGGGTTCAGGACAGTTATATCCCTGGTTCTGTAACGTATCACCGGGAAGGCTTCCTTGGTCAAAGATGTGATCACCAGCTCACCCGGTTCACCGTAAGGAACCGGTTCCCCCGTATCGGGGTCAATCACTTCAGCGATGAAGTGATCCTCAAAGATGTGCATGCCCTGTTTGGCCTGGCATTCCATGGCCACCCCGGGGCCCATCACCTCACTCAGCCCGTAAATATCCAGCGCTACAATATCCAACTTCTCTTCCAGCTGCTGTCTCATGCGCTCCGACCAGGGCTCGGCCCCAAAAACCCCCGCCCTTAAAGGCAGTTTGGTGAAATCAATCCCCTGGTTTGCGCCTTCTTCAGCAAGGTATAAGGCATAGGAAGGGGTACAGGCCAAAATGGTGGTGCCGAAATCCTGCATCAACATGAGCTGCCTGCTGGTGTTCCCGCCCGAAGCAGGCACCACCGTGGCCCCCAATCGTTCGGCACCATAATGGGCGCCCAACCCCCCGGTGAAAAGGCCGTACCCGTAGCCGACCTGTACAACGTCATTTTTGCCGCCCCCGGCCATAGCCAGCGCCCTGGCCATTAGATTGGCCCAGGTATCGATGTCGTTTTGGGTGTAACCCACTACGATTGGTTTGCCCGTTGTGCCGGATGATGCGTGCAACCGCACCACTTTATCCTGCGGTACGGCAAACAAGCCAAAGGGGTAGTTGTCCCGCAAATCGGTCTTCACGGTGAAAGGCAGCCTGCGCAAGTCATCCAGGGTACGCAAATCACCGGGAGTCACGTTATTTTTTTTAAAGGTCTGGCGGTAGAACGGAACGCTATGATAGGTTCTCTCCACCGAAGCCTGCAGCCTTTTCAGTTGCAACCGGGCCAATTCATCACGGGACATGGTTTCGTATTCGGGATTCCAGTACATGTTCACCTATCTCCTCTTTTAAGATTTGTTTTTGCCAGTCAACCAAATATTTTTAACTCCCCAACTTGCCTAAGCCATGGCGGGTTCCACCCTGTTCCGGCCAAGGTAAGCTTGCTGTACCCGGAAGTCGGACATTATTTCCCGGGAACTACCGCTTAAGGTAACCCGCCCCCGCTCCATAACCAGCACGTGATCAGCTATTCTCAATGCGTGCTGCGTATTCTGTTCCACCAGAACAATGGTAACGCCGGCATTTTTAAGCTTTTTCAGGGACGACATTATTTCACGCACCACCAGGGGTGCCAGGCCGGTGGAGGGTTCATCCAACAGCAGCAGCTTGGGGCGGGCCATCAGCCCTCTGCCGATGGCCAGCATTTGTTGTAATCCCCCGCTCAATCCCCCGGCCAAATCCCGCTCCCTGCCCTTGAGGGCGGGGAAAAGCTCCAGAACATCTTCCATGTCGGCAATAATTTCTTTCCTGTCACTGCGGTAACGGTGGTATGCGCCCAGCAGCAAATTATCCTGCACACTGAGGGAATGGAAAATTTCCCTCCGTTCGGGCACCAGGCTGATACCCTGCTTGACAATATATTCAGGTGGTTTTCCAGCAATGGATTTTCCTTTGAGTATTATATCTCCCCCGGCAGGCCTGTGCAAACCCGCCAGCGTTTCCAGCAGGGTGCTCTTGCCGGCTCCGTTGGCACCTACAATGGCCAGCAGCACCCCTTTTTGCACCTTCAGGGACAGGCCCCGAAGTGCTTGCACGTAACCATAATATACATCCAGCCTGTTAATTTCAAGCAATTCGCTCAACCTCCCCGAGATAAGCTTTGATCACTTCCGGGTTGGTTTGGATTTCCCGGGGCGTCCCTTCCGCAATTACCTCGCCGAAATTCAGTACTAAAACACCATCGGCCACATCCATAACAGTATCCATGTCGTGCTCGATAAGCATCATGGTTAAACCTTTGTTTCTCAGCTTCTTTAAATAACCGGCCAGCACTTTGGTTTCCGCGCTGTTCAGCCCGGCTGCGGGTTCATCCAGCAGTACCAGGCGGGGACCGGAGGCCAGCGCCCTGGCTATCTCCAAAAGCCTTTGCTGTCCGAAGGGCAGCGCTGCCGCCGGCAAATCGGCAGCATCCGCCAGCCCCACTTCATCCAGCAGTTCCATGGCTTCATTTTTTATTCTGCGCTCTTCGCTGCTTTTGCCGGGCCGGCAAAAAATAGACTTGGCAAAGCCCGTTCTGCCCTTTAAATAAGCACCGGTAACCACATTTTCCAGCACGGTCATGGCACCGAACAACTGTAAATTTTGAAATGTACGTGTAATGCCCGCGGCCGCTATTTGGTGAGGTTTTAGTCCAACCAGTTGTTTGCCCTCCAGGCTGATGACACCCTGATCAGGTTGCAGCGTACCGGTGATCAAATTGAAGATGGTGGTTTTACCTGCACCGTTGGGGCCAATCAAGGCAAAGATACTCCCGCTGCTTATACTAAACCCCACATTCCTGGCCGCGGTAATGCCGCCAAATGATTTGGTCAGCCCGCTTACCTCTAAAAACACCGTACTTACCCCCCCTGGCTTTCTAATAACCTTGTATCTGCACCCTTACCGGGTAGTCTTTTTGCGGGTGTCCCAAGCAGTTTACCCAGGGCACCAAGCCCGCCGGGCTGAAGAACCATCAATATAACCAGTATCAACCCGAAAAATATAATCTGGTATTCACCACCCGCCCCGGGTATCACCAGCGGCACCGCCCAGCGCAGTACCTCACCCAGTGCGACCACCAGGGCGGCTCCCAGCAGAGGCCCCGTGAGGGTGCCCAGGCCACCCACCACAGCCATCAGCACAAACTGCACCGAAGCATGGAAGCTAAAGGGGGACGGGCTGATAAAAGTGATATAAAATGCGTATAATCCACCGGCCAGGCCGGCCAGCAGGGCACTGAAAACAAAGGATTGCAATTTGAGCCCCACCGTATCTATACCGGCGTTTTCCGCGGCATATTCACTTTCACTGATGGCCCGCAGCGCCCTGCCCACCCGGGAGCGAACCAAATTATTCATGCCCGCCAAAAGCAGAAACAACAAGATCCAGACCAGATAGAAGAACTTGACATCACTGTCAAAGACTAAACCGCCGACGGACAGGTAGGGAATCCCGGAAAGCCCTGAAGGGCCCCCGGTCATTTCCCCGCCTTCGGTAAAGGCAATGTGCACCAGTATGCCAAAGCCCAGGGTGGCCAGGGCAAGGTAAAGCTCCTGTAACTTTAGCGTGGGCCTGCCAATTACGGCGGCAACCATGCCGGGCAGCAGCACCGCAGCTCCCAGCGCCGGAATTGTGGGCCAGCTATAATGTGTCGTCAGTATGGCCACCGCATAAGCCCCCAGTCCGAAAAAAGCGGCGTGGCCGAAGGATACCTGACCGGCATAACCCATTAAAATACCCAACCCCTGCACTAAAATAGCGTAAAGACCAATAACGATAAGGGTGCTAATGATATAATTACTCTTGACAATAAGGGGTATGGCTAAAAAACCCAGTGCCGCGGCCAACCAGAAATATTTTTTATTTTTTCCCCACATAATCAATTCACCTCTTTGGCCTTAGCAGCCAGTGGCTATCAAACCCGCCAGTGCTATTCTTTGATATAAAACTCTACATTTTACGCATAAATTTTTAACTTTATACCTTGCGCTGCCCGATAGCACCAATGAGCCCCCCGGGTCTCATCAAAAGGACGGCCAGCAAAATAATTATGGCAATGGCATCCTTGGACCCCGAGGAAATCAACCCGGCGCTATAGGACTCTAAAATACCCAGCAGCAGCCCCCCCAACACAGCGCCACCGACATTGCCCAAACCGCCGATAACCGCGGCCACAAAGCCTTTCACCCCGAGCATAAAACCCATATCATAGGTGGTCATGGTGATGGGGGCAATGAAAATCCCCGCTGCCGCCCCCAGCGCCCCGCTGGTGATGAAGGCCAGAAGAGATACGGTGTTGGGGTTTATACCCACCAACCTGGCCGCTGTCCGGTTGACCATGGATGCTTTTACTGCTTTCCCCCAATAAGTATGCTCGAAAAAGAAGTACAAAACCGCCAGAGTCACCGCAACCAGCCCAAAAACCCATAAACTCTGGGGAGTTACGGCGGCCCCCCTGATAAACAGGGGGCCGCCCCCGGAAAAGGCGGGCAGTGAATATGTTTCAGTGCCCCAAACCAGCAACGCCAGACCCCGCAGGGATATTGCCAGGCCAATGGTGATAATGATCAGGGTAAGCCCCGAGGCCTGGCGGGCAGTGTGAATGGCCGTTCTTTCCAGCAACCCTCCCAGCATTGCCACCAAAAAAACCGCTAGGATAAAGGCCGCTGCCATAGGCAACCCGGCTGCATATATACTGATGGCCAGTAAGGCCCCGATGGCCACAAATTCACCCTGGGCCAGGTTTAAAACGCCGGTAAGGTTAAAGGTGGTTACCAGTGCCAGAGCAATTAGAGCATAGATACTACCCAGCGTGAGCCCGGCAAACAAAAGCTGCAGGAGTTGATCTGACATGTGCATGTTAACACCTCGTTAAATTAGTTGGTTAATCCAGGAGCTTCCACTTGCCATTCTCAATGCGCACCATGACCATTGATTCTTTATCCAGGCCGTTGTGGTCCCGGGGCGACATGTTAAATACACCGGATACTCCCACAAATTCCCGGGTGTTTTCAAGCTCATCCCGGATGGCGCCGCGATCGGGTCCGGCCTTTTCAATGGCCTTTACCACCAGGTGAAAGGCGTCCCAGGCGTATCCCCCGAAGGAATCCGGCAGCATATTGTACTTTTTGGTATAGTCATCGATATAACTTTGCAGCACCTTTTTCTGGGGATCGTCGTCCGGGATTTGTTCCACCACCGTCAACTTGCCGATGGGTAAAATTACGCCGTCCGCAGCACCCTGGGCCAGGTCAATAAACTTTTGGTTGCCCACACCGTGGCTGTGGATAAGCAGGGCTGCAATGCCCAAATCCCGGTAGTTTTTAGTTAATATAGAAGCTGAGGGCGGGATGGCCCAAACCACCGTAGCCTGTGCCGGGCTCGATTTCACCCTGGTTAACTGCGCGGTCATATCTTTATCACTGGCCTCAAATTTTTCCTCAACCACTACTTCGACGTTATTTTCCCGGGCTGCGGTCAGGAACGCTTTTTTACCACCATCGCCATAAGCGTTATTCATATACAGAAAGGCTACTTTGGTTAAACCGTTTTCCTTCAAGTAACTAATTATATTACTGACCGTTACTATATCGCTCTGGGCGGTTTTAAACACCCAGTGCCTCTCTTCCACCGGTTCCACTATACTGCTGGCCGCCGCCATTGATATCATAGGCACCTTTTCCTTTTGGAGGGTGTTGATCATGGCCATGGACGGCCCGCTGGAAGCACAGCCCAGCACGGCTAAAACGTCCTGCTCAATTAAAGTTTTTGCGGCCAGAACAGCCTCGGTTTCATCACTTTTATTATCCAAAATGGTCAACTCCACAGGGTGACCGTTAATACCACCGCCGGCGTTTAAATTTTCAACCAGCATTTGTAAAGTATCCCGTTCGGGTACTCCCAGGGACGAAGAATTGCCGCTAATGTCTATAACTGCCCCTATTTTGTATGACTCTTCACCACTGACATTTTGCTTATCTTTTTCACCACCGGCTGCACACCCACTGACCAATATAATCAAAGCTAAAACAGCAACCAACATAATGTTTGAGCTTTTGAATTTTAATAAGTTTTTCAATCTGGTTCCCTCCTTGAAAGTTTAAACGGGCGGGTATTCCCCCCGCTAAAAGTCTCCAATCCTTTGCACCTCATTCAGGGCTCAAGGATATCACCCCCGGGTTTAATTGTTTTTATATGATTCGAATATAAAAAGGCCACAGCTTCCGTAGGGACGAAAGCTGTGGCCTTCCGCGGTACCACCCCGATTGGTTATTAAAAATAACCCGCTCCAAGAGTACGGGAATAACCCTCCCTGCCTGCTGCGGGGGTGTATAAAATAAAAAAACTTTTCATCCTCATAAGGGACGAAAAGTAGTTTCGCGGTACCACCCTTGTTGGTCCATAAAGACCCACTCGTTTGCAGGGTACGGGAAATATTCCTTATACCCCCTTCCTTTTAACGGTGGAAGTTTCCGTCCGGACCTACTTGCAAGTGGTTTCAGCCCGGCAGTTCGGGGGAGAACTTCAACGAATCATACTTTAGAAGCGCTCGCAGTCCATGACGCTTCCTCCCTGAAAAGCTGTGTTCCGCCTACTTTTCCCCTTCATTACCTTTAACATCAGTAATTTGTAATGATTTTACCACATCCCTGCACAATGTCAACAGTTTTTTTCAAATCATTAAATTGAAATTTCATTCTCTACTGGTGCCGCACTGGCAATTAGATAGCAAATAAAATATGGGAAGCAAGAGATCCGTCCCCTTGCTCCCTTTGCAATGTTATTACTTAGTCTCCAGTTTTTTCTTTTCCTCATCGACAAGTATACGCCTCAAGAGTTTACCCACGGCGGACTTGGGCAATTCTTGCTTGAACTCAACCATCTTGGGCACTTTATAAGGGGCCAGTCTTTCCTTACAAAAGGCAATCATCTCTTCTTCGGTGGCAGTTTGTCCTTCTTTTAGGACGATAAAAGCTTTCACCGTTTCACCCCGGTATTCATGGGGAACACCGGCCACGATCGCTTCCAGGACTTTCGGATGCTGGAAGAGTACCTCTTCCACTTCCCGCGGGTAAATGTTATAGCCACCGGCAATAATCAAATCCTTTTTCCTGTCCACAATATAAATGTACCCGTCCTCATCCATCCTGGCCATGTCACCGGTATACAGCCATCCGTTCCTCAGTGTCTTTTCAGTTTCTTCAGGCCGGTTCCAGTATCCCTTCATTACCTGCGGGCCTTTGATGATCAGTTCACCCACCTCGCCTATGGGCATTGGTTTGGTACCTGTTTCAATGTCCACTATCACCGCCTGGGTGCCGGGGTAAGGAATACCGATGCTGCCCGGTTTATCCTCGCCAAAAATGGGACTACTTACTGCAACCGGTGAAGCTTCGGAAAGCCCGTATCCCTCATTTATAATTGACTTTGTCCCTTTTAATATGTTCTTCATGC
Source organism: Desulfallas thermosapovorans DSM 6562 (assembly GCF_008124625.1). NCBI lineage: Bacteria > Bacillati > Bacillota > Clostridia > Eubacteriales > Desulfallaceae > Desulfallas > Desulfallas thermosapovorans. The sequence continues at coordinate 36,797 of NZ_VNHM01000016.1, read as the reverse complement.
GTTTTAATATTTCCAAAGGAAGCGGGCCTGCCCCGGTTTTGTAAATCCAAACCTTGTCGTAGTCTTTAAAATCCTTGAGGTCGGGACTGTTTAGCAAAGCAACTATCATGGTGGGCACCGCCGGGAAGAATGACGGTTCATACTCGCTGATGGCTTGGGCTACCTCGGTGGGCACAAACCTGGGCAGTAGAATCATAGTGGTACCCGCCTCAATAGCAAGGTTCATACAGGAGGTCATACCAAAAACATGGAAAAACGGCAATACGCTTAAAATGCGGTCTTTTACACCTTCACCGACAAAAAATTGATCTACCTGACGGGGGTTTGCATAAAGGTTAAAATGGGTTAACATGGCTGCTTTGGGCACACCGGTGGTCCCGCCTGTATATTGGAGTACAGCCACATCTTCAACCGGATCTATTTCCACTTCGGGAGGGGCCGGGCGATCCTGGGCATAAAGATCCGGGAACCAAATTGCATCACCCGGCAATGTTTCCGGCTTACCAGTAAAGCCGGTTAAGAAAATTTTATCCAAGCCGGTGTTTTCTTTGACACTCTTGACCCGCAGATACAGGTCAGCCAGAGTAATAATCATAGTTGAACCCGAATCGTTTACCTGGTGCTCAATTTCCCTTTCCACGTACATGGGGTTGGTGTTCACCACTATGCCGCCCAGGCTCAGGATAGCGTAATAAGCAATAACAAAATCCGGACAGTTGGGCAGCATCAGCGCCACTCTGTCTCCTTTACGCAAACCGGTTTCATATAAAAAAGAAGCTGCCCTTTTTACACAACCGGCTAATTGTCTATAGGTAATCTTGCGCCCGTAAAAAATTACAGCAACATTATCAGGGTATTTTTTAGCCGAATCAAAAAGCAAGCTGTGCAGCGTTCTGGGTTCTATACTTATCTCCCAGGGCACTCCTCCGTTCTTATAAACATTTAAGTATGGTTCCGGGAAATTCATCCTAACGCCCCCTCTAATATTTTTAAATTTAAATACATTGATACTTTTTAAAATTTTGCAAATTTAGTGCCATTGATAAATACTGTCATTATCTATGATATTGTTTTAATTTGTTTCATATATAAACAAGCAACGTTTCAGTTATAAACGCATATCTGACACTACAAAGCAAACGAAAAGCACGAGTACAGTCTCCGGAGGAAATCCCCCAAATCCTTTATAAAGAAAAGAGAAGCAAGGAAACCATCCCCTTGCTTCCCTAAAAGGGTATACCGTGCTTCAGATACCGCCACAGCAGTACCAGAACCAGAGTGGCGGCCCGCCTGGCCACTTCATCACGCCCGCCGCTCCATATTACTTTTCTTTGCATCAGCCGGCCATTACAATCTGCGGCTAGATATAAACTGTATTCACGGGCTGCACAATCTTCCCCCACGGGTCTATGCACCGCTACGGCAGCCCCAATATCAGTACCGAACTGTTTTCTTACAGCTTGGGCCATGTACCCGGCCCTTTCCTTGGCAGCGGCAGGTATATCCCCCGGTCGCAGGCAGGATATTTCCTGTAGCAAGCGGTATTCCCTGGCCACCAGCCCGGCAGCGAAGGTATGCTCAGCACCGCTGGCGGAGGATAATTGATAAGCTAACTGCCCGCCGGTAAAGTTTTCCGCCACCGCAATGGTTTTGCCCTGCTCGTGCAATAACCGGGTGACCGCTCCGGGCAAGGTATCATCATCAATACCGAATATATAGGAACCTAACCGTTCCCTGACCCTGTATTCCATGGCATCAATCATTTGCTCCGCCAGAGCTGCTTGCCGCGCCTTGGCAGTGATACGCAAATGTATTTCGGAAAATTTGGCAGTGGGCGCTACAGTGGGGTTGCTACTCTTTAATAAATCGCCCAACTTTTCATCCAGCAATGACTCTCCTATGCCGCAAAACTTAAGCACCCTTGATTTAATCACCCCCACCTGGCCCGCAAGCCGGGTTTTCAGATAAGGCATAACTTGTTCCCTGACCATCATGTTAAATTCCGGGGGAGGACCCGGAACCAGTATATAAGTCTTACCGGCGTGTTCCAATATGACGCCCGGAGCAGTGCCGATGGGGTTATCAACGGGCCGCGCCCCTGCGGGCACCAGTGCCTGTTTAAGATTATTTGAACCAATAGGCAGGCCACGCCGGTCAAAGAAACGCCTGACCACCTCCAAAGCCCGCTCGTCCTGCACAAGTTCAAGCTGCAGCGCCTCGGCCAGGGCCTCGCGGCTGATATCATCTTCAGTGGGACCCAGCCCACCGCCTACGATTATTAAATCCGCCCGCCCGGCCGCCTGCTTAATGGCCGCGGCACAGCGCTGCAGGTTATCACCCACGGTAACCTGGTAATACAAATCTATACCCAGCGCGGACAATTCCTGTTCAATCACCTGCGCGTTTGTGTTAAGGATCTGACCCAGCAGCAATTCCGTACCGGTAAAAATAATTTCACAGATCATCTTGCCCGCCCCCCGTATAACTATCCTATTAAACTTTAATTATATTACACCGGCAAGAGAATGTAACGCTTTTATCCCAGAAGCACAGGGAAGCACTGTGGCGGTTCTCCCGCTTTACCAGCGCTTTCAGTGCATCGAAAGCCCTTTCCGCCACCAGGGCGGCGGATTTCACCGCTAAAGCCGCCGGTTCGGGTAGCCCCGTGCCGCACCACCAGCCGCCCGGTTTTTTCACCGGCTCCAAAACAGCAGCTTCATTTATTGTTTAGCCCTGGCTTTTTGCGGTTGGTTATAACCGCGCTCGCCAAAGGGCTGCAGCTTTTCTATCCATTTTTCTTCCAGCTTTTCCAACTCCTCCGCTTTGTCGAAATAACCGTCCTCTTTTTCCTCCAATACCTCCAGCACCTCAAATACAAAGGCATCTTCACCATACCGGTTCCATTCCTCTTGCAACTGCCGGTTATTATGGCTGCCCTCCCTCAACATAAAACGCCTTCCGTTAATGGTTTTTAAATTGGGGGTCGCAGTCACAAACACTTTTTGATTCCTGGTGTTTCTAATCTGGTAAACCCCGCCCTCGGTTTTCATTTCCTTATATTGCAGTTTCAATTCTTTTTTGCGGTCCATATCTTTTTCCCCCATTTCACTAGCCTCCCCTTTCAGCCAGTACCGGCTGCCGTCGGGCTCTCGATCCATGAATCCATACTCAATTAAGTACCTTCGCAAAGTAACAAAATCATCATGGACAGTTTCCAGTATTTCATTAACATCCTTTTCCGTATATATTTTTCCAGCTTCAAACCTTTTGGCAATTTCCCTCAATACCACAAGTCTACTTTTCTCTTTCATTTTTAAAGTTTTTAACGGGCCGTCCACACCCGCAGGGAAATACTTATTAAGTATTTGCTCCCTGTCATCCAGGGGGATATTATAACGGCCAGCCATTTTTGAACCCGTGCTATGTGGCGGTAAAAAACCAGGCGCGCGCTTGGTTTTTTCCTTCAGGAGTTCCATCAGCACCAGAAATATTTTTGCCTGGCGTTCCTTCTCCTTTAACGCGAAACGGTGATTCCGGATGGTGGAAGCACTGCCAATGCCCAGTTCCCTTTGTACCTCCCCATCACTTTTGCCCCGGTAGAAAAGCTGCAGAAGATTTTTCTGATGTTCCGTAAGACCTGTAAACCGTTTATCCAGCTGAACCAAATACTCAAATACCGACCGGTGTTCATTTTCAATGTGCACATACATAAACCGTTCGGCTTCATAAAGAACACCTTCCCAGGGATAGATGACCCCCTTTTCAATTTTTTGACCACAAAGCAGGCATGCATAGTCATCCCTTAATTCAATGTATCCTTTTTTCAACTCTTCAATAGAAGCACTCCAGCACAAATCTGAAACATTCACTTATAAACACATCCTCAATGAGATTGCTATTATACAAACATATTATATTATTGTCTATATTTAGTCAAGACGGAGCCCGGTCAACACCGGCCGCAAGCAAAAAAGCCAGCACTTCCGGCTGCCGAAGTGCTGGCTTAATCGATCTTGGTTTCCTTTGTGAATTTAAAACTTTAACTCTAATGCACTATTGGCTCCCCGTAATCATCATCCATAATATCGATAAGGTTTTTTTCCTTGCGATCCATTTCCGACAAACGGGCATCCAAACCCTTGCGCTTTTTGGGCGCCGGCCGGCCCGGTGCTATCTCCCCCGGGCGACCATATTTTCTTTGTAGTTCCTCCAATTCACGGGGCGAAAGGTGGTAGCTGATGGTATCAAATTGTTTTTGTTTGCCGGGCTTTGCATAAACCATCTTTTATTCACCTCGCATAAAATTTATTGAGTCTATTAAAGGGCAAAACATATTAAAAACCCGCCTTGTTAGTTTTGCGTAAATTTAAAGCTATAACCGCGTCAATTAATGGCATAAAATTAACTACTCCATCTTCTTTAAAAAGATTTTTTTTAATAGTATGATTAAGCTATAAATAAGTAAGGAGGGTAATTATGCAGAGCAAAATCGCCAAAGCAATAGAATTGAAGTACTACCCGATAGCCGTACTGCATACCAACGAAAAACCGGAAGGGGCGCTTCAGTTCAAGGAAAAGGGATGGGGTTGCGTTGCAGCCATGCTTAACGGCGCAGCGAAGGGCAAAACAGTGGTGTTTGACCGGAAAACCTTCGGCTGCTTGGGAGGCGGAGTCGGACTGGGATTTGGCAACCAGTACGAACACTTCCCCGGAGGTATTGAAAGTTTTCTTTCCACCGGCAACAAGGAGTTCTGCAATACCGAAATGGGCAAGAATATCGTCAGAAATATACCCGCCCTTGAACATGGTGAAGGATATATCAAGTCACCGGAACTGGCCCGCAAATTCATTGATTCCCTGCCCATGCGGGACATTCCGGAGAAATATGTTGTTTTTAAACCACTGGACCAGGTAACCGAAGAGGAAGAGCCCAAAAACATTATTTTTTTGGTTAACCCGGACCAGCTTTCGGCACTGGTTGTGCTGGCCAATTATGCCCGGGAAACCAACGACAATGTAACCGTACAGTTTGGGGCGGGCTGCCACCAGACATGCCTCATTCCCTACCACGAGGGCGAGTCGGACAACCCCCGGGCCGTCATCGGATTAACCGATATATCTGTGCGCAAACAATTTGAGAAAGACATACTGTCATTTACCGTACCTTACAAAATGTTCCTGGAAATGGAATCCAATGTGGAGGGCAGCTTCCTGGACAGGGACGTGTGGCAGAAGGTTTTACAACGGAACAGGCCCAAATAAAACCGTCCAAGGGAGAAGCAAGGGAAGTAATTAAAAGAACCGTCCCCGCGCTCTCAAGGTCCAAAGGGAAGCAAGGGAACCGTCCCCTGGCTTCCCTTTGTTTTCTACAAGTAAACGACCCAGATTAGAGCGGCCAGAAATATGCGGTAAACCGCAAAGGGGACTAATTTAATGCGGTTAATTAATTTTAAAAAGAACCGGATGCAGAGCAGGGCAAATACGAAGGCGCTTACAAAGCCAACAATAAAAAAGGGCAGGGCGTCCATGGTAAAATATTGCCAGTTTTTAATGAGGGATAATCCGCTTGCCCCCAGCATTACCGGCACAGCCATGATAAAGGTAAAATCAGCTGCGGCACGGTGACTCAAACCCAAAAGGACCCCCCCCGATATGGTGGAACCGGAGCGGGAAAAACCCGGCCATAATCCTATGCATTGAAATAATCCCATGCCCAGGGCTTGCGCATAGCTCATCTGGTCCACGGATTCGATCCTCGGTCCTCTGGCGCGATACCAGTCCGCCATCATCATGAGAAATGCCCCTAATACCAGTCCGATAATAACCGTTTGCACAGTAAACAAGTGTTCATCAATATAATCCTCAAACAAGAACCCCAGCACGGCAGCGGGAATCAGACCGATAATAATATGCGTCAAACTCAGTCTTTTAGTGTATCCTCTATTTACAGGGAGGTTTTTCCTAATACCCAACAAATCCAAAAACCGGGCTTTAAATACAACAACCACCGCCAAAATGGAACCCAGCTGGATAACCACTTTAAAGCTATTGGCGGTTGGGGCTGAAAATAGTTCCTTTGAGTGGAGCAATACATCATCTACGATAATCATGTGACCGGTTGACGAAATCGGCGCAAACTCGGTCAAGCCTTCAACCATTCCTAGAATTAGTGCCACAAATAAAGCCCATAAATCCATTTAATCCTTTACCTCCCATTAAAGCAAGTTCTTAATTCAGATGGAAATTATTTTACTCCATCTGAATTTTAGAACTGCAAATGCATGACTTGGTTGGCGTAATTCTCCCGCCTATAAAGGCGGGAGAATTACGCCAGTAGTTCTTAGATTACGTCTTTTGTAATGTTAGAAATACCAGTCCTTTAGGGCGCCAAGTTAGTCAGGTGCAACAGGGAAGCAAGGGAACCGCCCCTTGCCGCCCAATACCCTATTGCCCCTGCCACAGGGGCATTTCCACAATTACCTTAAACAAATCACCGTCAATTTCTATATTAAACCTGCCCCCCTGTATACTGGTCAAGCCTTGGGCAATGGAAAGACCCAGACCTGAACCTTCCGTTGTTCTGGATTCATCCCCCCGCACAAAACGTTCGGTTAGTTGCTCAGGCGGGATATCCAGGGGAGCGGCAGATATGTTTTTTATTATCAATACGCCACAGCCATCATTTTTTGCAACATTAATGTAGACTCTGGTGCGGGGCAATGAATACTTTACTACATTGGACAACAGGTTTTCAACTATTCGCCACATATGTTTTCCGTCCGCCGCTATTAATACCTTGTCATCTGCGCTGATATGCACATCCAGTTCCGCCTTATTTAACTTTTCCTCATATTCACCACACCCCTGCATAACCAGTTCATGCAAATCGACCTTTTCCGTGCATACGGCAATATTACCGCTGGAGGCCTTGCTGGCCTCAATTAAATCTTCAATCAACTGTTTTAACCGGGCGGACTTTTCTTCCAAAACACTAATATACTGATTGGCCTTTTCGTTGTTCAAATCCTCCTGTTTTAGTAAATCTACATAATTAATAATCGAGGTAAGAGGCGTTTTTAAATCATGGGATACGTTGGCAATCAGGTCGGTTTTCATCCGTTCCCCTTTAACAGCCTCGGCAACGGCTTTTTTCAACCCTCCCTGGATGCTCTGAATATCCCGGGCAAAGCTGGAGAAGATAGCCGAAATTTTAGAGTTATCCAATGTATATTCCAAATTGCCCGCCGATATTTCTTTGGCGGCATCCATGATCTGTGACAGGGATGAAAGGCTTCTGGCTGCAAAATAAACAGCGGCAATGTTAAAGGGAATGACAAAAAAGACAAAGATAAAAAATCCTCCCGCGGAACCGGCTGTCATGGCAAATAAAACACCGTTTACCACTCCGTACCCCAGGAGCAAAAGCAATGCCGATGTTTTAAAGGGCTTGCCGTTAAAGCACTGTTCATATATTTTATAAACCAGCGTATTGGTCAGCAGCTGCCCCTTCTTCAACTGCCTCACCATAGATAACACATAGGATAGGCCGATTATGACATCTATACCAAAAACCAGGGCGATGATAAATATTGCCACCGGGTTGTTAATGGAGAGGGACAACGTACCCGCTATGGCCACCGAGATTACCGCGGCAATAAACACCAGCATGGAATGAACATCGGTGTAAATCTTGTCTATCGAAGAAAGGACTATTTCCCCTGTCCCTTCCCGTCGCCCGGTAACGACAAGCAGGTAAGCTAAGGCTGCCACCGCCAGTATTACCGACGCTGCCAGCAATGCCATTACATAACTGGTTCGTGTTTTTATTTTAATGAATTCATTAAAACCATCATAAAACACGTCACCAGGTTTCAGCGGTGTATCCACCGCCGCGTAAACCTCATAGGCCGTACCGGTGAGCAGTTCCTTTATATCGCCATACACGGGGTTATCATGGTCGGAGGACCACTGGTTATAATATGCCACGGCGGACTGTTTTTTGATAAAGACCACCGGGTCCTCCGACTCTACATTGGTAAACGTTTCCCCGGTCTGGTTGTTGTGTAAATAATAAACAAAATTAATCTTTTCAGGCAGTGTCTTTTTAATGCCGTAATAGCGGCTCAAATTGTTCCTGATTATATCCTCGGCTTCTCCGGAGGACCTAATATTGGCCTCGCTTTTTAATTTAACATAAAACTCAACCACATCATAAATTTGTTTACCGAACTCGCTTTTAAATTCATAGGTGTCATAATAACTTTTATTTTCCACAATGTCTTGGTGATACAGTAAAAATACAGCGCTGCCCACAGCGCTCATTACACAAAGCCACACCACAACAAAGGCGGCCACTTTGGCCCCTGTGGAATATTTAATACTTTTCAATTTTGTATCCAATTCCCCATACCACCTTTAAATATTTCGGTTCCCTGGGATTAATTTCAATCTTTTCCCTGATACGCCTGATATGTACCGGAACGGTGTTTTCCGCCGAATATGCAGGCTCATTCCAAACATGCTCGTATATTTGCTCCGTGGAAAATACCCGGCCCATGTTCCGCATCAGAAACAACATTATACCGAATTCGGTGGCAGTAAGCTTGATTTCCTCGCCATCTACCCGCAATTCCCTGGCCTCAGGGTCAAGTTCCAAACCGCCGGTTTTTAAAACACCGCTATCGGTGGCCAGGCTGCCCAGCATAGTATAGCGGCGCATCTGTGACTTGACCCTAGCCATCAGCTCCAGCGGGTTAAAGGGTTTAGTCACGTAATCATCGGCACCGAAATTCAGCCCGGTAATCTTATCCGTGTCTTCTGATTTGGCGGATAATATGATAATGGGAACGTTTAACTCCTCGCGTATTTTTATGGTTGTTAAAAGGCCATCCAATTCCGGCATCATAATATCCAGCAGCACCAGGTGTATTTTCTGTTCCGACAAAACCTTTAAAGCCTGGGTTCCGGTATACGCTTTTACCACCTCGTAGTTTTCTTGCCTCAGGTATATTTCCAGGGCATCAACTATGGCGGTATCGTCATCACACACTAATACTGTTAATTTCTCCACATCTATCACCCCGTTATATTGATTTATTCTCTTACACAAAATCACCTGCCTTTAAGATAATTCTGGCAGGCTAACTTTACAAAACACCGGATAAAAATATTAAGACTTTCTTAAGATTTGCATCAGCACGGGTACGGGGATAGTTACCCTGCTTCCCTTTGGTAGCCGGAGAACCCCCCGGGCTCTCACCCCCATGAAACTTTTTGCTGTGGAAAAACGTCTAATAAAAGATAAATAATAAAAATCATGGAAGATACGTAAAACGGAGGCAAACATGAGACTGAAAAAACTTTGTACCGCTTTATCCCTGGCAGCTTTACTGGCGACCCCCTCCCTGGGCCTGGCCAATACCACAGCGGGTGACGGGGAAACATTAACCCCCCCCGGGGAAAAGGCCATCACCCAAAGGGTGGTATTGACTTTGGGCAGCAATGAAGCACTGCTGAATGACTTGCCATACCAGCTGGAGGTTCCGCCCGAAGTGGTGGATGGAACGACATTTTTACCTGTCCGCTTCGTTGCCGAAAAAGTCCTTGGTGTAGCGGTACAATGGGATTCCACCACTAAAGAGATTGAACTGGCCAGGGACGACGTAAAGGTTAAACTGGCCCTGGAAACGGGACAGGCTTTGGTTAATGATCAAGAGGTGGAATTGACCAGCCCCCCCTTTGTCAAGGAGGGGCGTACCCTGGTGCCTCTGCGCTTTTTAGCGGAAAACCTGGATATGCAAATCCACTACAACTCCGAGGAAAAAACCATTACCATTATTAAAACCGAGGAAATGCCGGAACCCGTTAATCTACCGCCGGTGATAACCTCCCTTGGGCTTCAGAAAGGCGTGCTCAAAATCGGGGAAATTCCCAGCTACCAGTACACCTATGAAAATGAACCGGGAGAGAACATTGTCGCCGAAGAATGGAGCTGTCAATTTACAGGCGACGGCCGCACCATGACGGGCAAACCGAGGGCTTTCTTTCAGCCCGGCCAGTACATTTTATCTTTAAGAATACAAGATGCTGCGGGAAAGTGGAGCGAAACCTCCACCACAAGGTTTACTGTATCGGATGAAATCCTGGTCAGCGAAATGGAATTTAAATTTTCACACCCCGTTTATGGTGAATTATACGAAAATATAGAGGATATTAATTTCAATCATCTAAGAGCCAATAATGATACAACATTTGAACGCACCGGGCCGGTTTTGCATATGAGCAACAGCCCGGAGGTGGTAACCAGGCCCGGGATCCTGTATCAAAGTGAAGCCTCCGGTGACTTCAGGTTTTTTTACCACCACCTGAACGGCTCCACCGAAAGGCAATACCTGTATGTTATAGCAGAGAACAACGGTACCGAGCCGGTGACCTTGAAAACACTGAAATCCGGGGTGGGCGGCCCCACCACTGATTATATGAACCTGGGTCAAACAGTGGCCATGCGGTATATGTCGTCTAGTTCATCCTCCAGTGTCACGATAAAGCCGGGAGAAAAGATCATCCTCAACCAGGGCCTGCGTCACCTGAATAAAGGTGAAGCAGTCACGGGGATGCAGGATTACAAAGCCGACGGTACCATTATCATCAGCGTTGTCATGGGACCGGAAAAAGCGCCGGAACCTGAGCCCGAGCCGGCCCAGGAACATGAAACGGAACAACCGCCTGCCCATACCGGAACACAGGATGATTCAACAACCACAACTGGCGACAATCAAAAGAAAACACCGGCGGTAAAAGAGGATAATGCCGTTGTAACCATCCAGGTCAACAATTCAAATAATAGCACTGAGACCTCCGCAGAGCCCGCTCCGGATGCCGTTGCAAAACCTGGTGGCAATTCCGCCTTGGAAACCGGGCCCGGCACCGGCAGTGAACCAGACCCGGCACCGGATGCGGGTGACACGGATGAGCCCGCCGAAAAGCCTGTCCCGGTTAAAACTCCGGAGCAAATACTCAGGGAAAAAATTGATTACCTGTTATCCCTGCCCGCCCTGCCCAGGCACCCGCAGCAAATCAGGGGGGTTTTCCCCGATGCGGACTGCCTGGTTAACATCCGGGCGAATAAGGGAAACATGGAAAAAATCACCCTGGGCAAGGAGGACCCGGGCTTTGACAGTTGGGTGGAAGGATTAGATCCCCTGACCGGGGAGACGGTTAAGAGTTTCGGCAATTACGGTGTGGTTTACCGGGTTGCAATATCTTCCCCGGGTAAAACCGGCGTTCTGCTAAACCCGCGGGGCAGTGTATTCAAGGGAGCCTTTCAGGGTTTCGACGGCAATGTTTATAAAGCCCCGGCAACCAATCATTTCACCGGGCTGAAAAAGGCTGCGGTACTGGGTGTACTGCAAGCAGGCCAAAAAGCGGAGTTTTTATACACCCCTCCCAGCGGTTCCGATACACCGCTGGTGATTGCCCTGATACCGGAGGAATTCTGGGCCAACCCCGCTGATTAAATCAAATCAAAGAAAGCGCGCAGGATAAATGAAGCCCGCGCGCTTTTTTTCCCAAATTGTTTCCATATCCCAACAGCCGCTTCCCGGCGCATTGCCCGGCTGGACTATATAAGAGATAAGAGGCTGTTCAAAATGCAAACTTTGGTGCCGGGGAAGATAGTTTTATATACTTTAGGTTAGATTTATTTAATTATTTAGTGAAATGCGAAAATTGAGTTTGACACCAGGAATAGAAAAATCTATAATTAATTAACATACCGACCGGTCGGTAACTTGCTTGCAAGGAGAATATTGAATATTATGAACACTCGCAATCAAATATTGAATTCCGCAGTACAGCTATTTGGAACAAAGGGTTACCACGCTACTTCCATACAAGACATCTGCCGGCTTGCGGGAGTGAGTAAAGGGGCGATATTTCATTATTTTAGCAATAAAATTGAACTGTTGTTTGAAATCCATGAGGTGATAATAGACATCTTACTGGATAAATATAACAATGTTTTGGATCACTTTGAAAGCAGCCCAACCTTGAAATTAAAGCAACTGGTTAATATATCGGTTGAGCTGGTGGTTGAATATAAACCTTACATAGCAGTCCTGTTCCGGGAATATAAAAATTTGCAAAACGACGATCATTATTTCCTTATTACCAAGGCCAAACGCGACCAGTGTGAGAGTGTCGTTCAGGAAGTTATCCGGCAGGGGGTGACAAGCGGGGAGTTCAGGCAGGATATTGAACTTTCCATAATGGCCAAGTTATTTTTTGGGGTATGCAACTGGACGTATATCTGGCTGGATCCCAAAGGCCCCTTGACCCCCCAACAAATATCCGATAGTATTTGGCAGTTATTTATTGGAGGCCTGGCTGCCGGTCCACAAAATTGCACAAACCATAATCTCACGTAAACAAAAACGAAGGGAGAATGAATAAAATGAGAACAAGAGCCCAGTACATTGAAAGGTTGGGCAAAATGAACCGCAATTTATACTGCAACGGGGAAAAAATTGACCGGTTGGATGAGCGTCAACAAGGCGCTATAAACGTCATGGGCTTCACCTTTGACGCAGCCTGGGATCCTGAAAGCAAAGACCTTTGCACGGCCACCTCGCACCTCACCGGAGAGACCATCAACCGTTTTAATCATATTCACCAGACCCCCGAGGATTTGCACAAAAAACAAGATATGACCCGTTACCTTTGCAACAAAGTGGGGCATTGCATTCAGCGTTGCATGGGCGTCGATGCCGCCAACGCCATTCACGCGGTTTCCTATGAAGCCCAAAAATCCCCCCGGGCTAAAACCGCCTACCACGACAACTGGCTCAAGTGGTTGGAACGTTTCCAAAGGGAGGATCTGGTGGCCAGCTGCGCCCAGACCGATGTTAAAGGCGAACGTCTGAAGCGGCCATCCGAGCAGACCGACCCCGACATGTATGTGCACGTGGTGGAAGAGCGCAGCGATGGCATCGTTGTGCGCGGCTCCAAAGTTCACATTTCGGAAGCCTCTATTTCCGACGAAATACTGGTGGTCCCCAACCGGGCCTTAAAGAAAGGTGAAGAAGCCTATGCCGTTTGCTTTGCCGTCCCTTCGGACTACGAAGGAGTAAAGCAGGTAGTCCACTTCCACAATTACCGTAAACGAGACTATTACCAGAGGGGGATTGAAACAGGCTACACAGACTCCTATGTAATATTTGACGACTGTTTTATCCCCTGGAAGCGGGTATTTTTATGCGGGGAAACTCTCCATGGCGGCATAGCGGCACTACTGTTTGCCCTGTTCCACCGCCATTCCTATTCCGGGTGCAAGCCCGCCATGCTGGACTGTGTAATTGGTCTGGCCGCCCTGGCTGCGGAAATAAACGGCATTGAAAAAACTCCGAACGTGCGCAGAATGTTGTCCGAACTAATCATGACCGGTGAGCTGGGTTACGCGGCCGGATACACGGCCTCCGCCCTGGGTAAACCCGAGGTGTACATGCCCGGCGTGGGTAATGTGCCCTACGGGCCGGGTAACTGCATACCCCACTCCATCTATGCCAACGTGGGCAGGTGTTTGACCGGTGAGGCAGTTTTCCATGAGCAAGAAATTCTTTGCACCATTGCCGGTGGTATGCCTGCAACCTTCCCCTTTGAAAAGGATTTGATTAATCCTGAAACCAGGCCACTGCTGGAGAAATACCTCAACCGGAATCCCAAAATGCCCATTGAGGACCAGATCAAGTTTTGGCTCACTTTCATTGATTATAATCTGTCCAGCTCTGCGGGCACATCAACTTACGGGGCATACCACGGCGGCGGTTCCCCCATCATGGAGCAAATTGCCATCACCAGCCAGTACGACATAGAGTCCAAAAAGGACATCATCAGAGCCCTGGCCGGTATGAGCCCGCGGAAAAAATAAAGCACCGGGAACAACTACCCTTTATCTACGAAAAGCATAAAGAGCCTGCAACTGCAATGCGATAGTAGTTGCAGGCTTTCTTATATCATTAATGAAACTTAAAAAACATCAGTTCAATTCTTTTATTTTTTTGGCCAGCTCTTTTTCCAAAGCATTGATTAAATTATTCAAGTCTTCTTTAATAACCTGGTTGTTCTCTGTTTTCACATGTTCCTTTAGAATGTCTATCAATTTTGTCAATGACTCTATGTTCATTTTAGAAAATATACTTAGAGTATCTAAATTAGCGGCTATCGCATCTATTTCAATCTGCATCAAATCAAAGTAACCATCCGTAAAGCCGTACTTTTTATCCATCTCCCGTAAAGCTTCTTTGATACGCTGGACGATTAATTGTATATGTTCTTTTGATGTTCGATACATTTAAATCTCCCTATTCTCTGTTCTTAATACTAATAGCTTGTCCACAATCTTCTTAACCATCAACAAATCCCTGGTCACTTCCTCACTGTTATTATCCAATTCATTATTTAACAAGTTGCTGATTATTTCCAAAGTAGGCGGGCTGAGCTGTAATAAGGCATTTATCAGATTGCCCAGGGCGTTGGTTTCCTCGCCGAGTTCCGCCAGCAGTTTATACACTTTATTTACATCATCTTCTTTAACAATATCGGGGTACTTGCATTCTAAATGGTTTAATCTGGACTCCACATTATGAATTGAATTATAGATGTTTATTAATATGTTGTACACATGCTACACATCCCAACTCTTATTAAATTCTATTAGCAGCATAACACACAAACACTCGTTTGTACAGGTAATTTTGGAAAATTATTTACTTTTTTCAAATTAGTTTTGCTTTTTCAAATTTTAATAAACTACGCAAAAAACACGCGCAGAAACCACTTTCTTAATGATACCGGGTTGGCCGGCTTTTGGGATGCTCGCGTGGGTGCAGGTGTTGAAAGGTTTCAATCTTTCAACACCCGGCACCAAGGCCTGTTTTTCAAACAAATACTTTAAATGGCTTTGCACTTTGGCAGAAAGTAATTTTACTCTTCCAACGAAACAACAACTCAAAATTTTATTTTTTTGATATAATAATACATTGACCAACGTTAATATACCATCTTGCCAACAGGAACAAGAATCAATTAGATATTCTACAGCAGGAGGACAAATATGCCAAAAAGAACCGACATCAACAAAATATTAATTATTGGTTCCGGGCCCATCGTAATTGGACAAGCCTGTGAATTTGATTATTCCGGCACCCAAGCCTGTAAAGCTCTGCGAAAACTGGGTTACGAGATAGTTTTGGTCAATTCAAATCCGGCCACCATCATGACTGACCCGGAAATCGCGGATGTAATTTATATTGAACCGCTAAATGTGAAAAGCCTGTCCAACATAATAGCCAAGGAACGTCCCGATGCACTGCTGCCCAATTTGGGCGGCCAATCGGCCTTAAACCTTTGCTCCGAACTGGACAAAGCCGGTGTTTTGGAACAATACAACGTTAAAGTAATCGGTGTACAAATCGATGCCATTGAACGCGGCGAGGACCGCATTGCCTTTAAAGAAACTATGAACCGGCTGGGTATCGAAATGCCCCGCAGCAAACCGGCTTATAGTGTTGAGGAAGCCGAAAAAATTGCCCAGGAACTTGGCTATCCGGTGGTTATTCGACCTGCTTACACCATGGGGGGCACCGGTGGCGGGCTGGTCTATAATGTGGAAGAGCTAAGAACCGTGGCCAACCGGGGAATTTCCGCCAGTATGGTCGGCCAGGTACTGGTGGAGGAATCGGTACTTGGCTGGGAAGAGCTGGAGCTGGAAGTTGTCCGGGATGCCAAAAATCAAATGCTCACCGTTTGTTTCATTGAAAATATTGACCCCATGGGGGTGCATACCGGTGATTCCTTCTGCACTGCCCCCATGCTCACCATTAGCCCCGAACTCCAGCAGCGATTGCAAAAATACGCCTATGCCATTGTTGAAGCCATAGAGGTCATCGGCGGTACCAATGTACAGTTTGCCCATGACCCTAAAACCGGCCGGGTGGTAATTATCGAAATCAATCCCCGCACCTCCCGTTCATCTGCCCTGGCCTCCAAGGCCACCGGTTTCCCCATTGCCCTGATTTCGGCCATGCTGGCCGCCGGCCTCACCCTGGACGAAATTCCCTACTGGCGGGAAGGTACCCTGGATAAATACACTCCTTCCGGCGATTACGTGGTGGTCAAGTTTGCCCGCTGGGCCTTTGAAAAATTTCCCGGCTCCCAGGATAAACTGGGTACTCAGATGCGCGCAGTGGGTGAAGTGATGAGCATCGGCAAAAATTATAAAGAAGCTCTGCAAAAAGCCATCCGCTCCCTGGAAATAGGCCGTTATGGATTGGGCTTTGCCAGGGACTTCCACCAGCGCCCCCTGGAAGAACTGTTGCAAATGCTGGCTGAACCAACCAGCGAGCGCCAGTTTATCATGTATGAGGCATTGCGCAAAGGCGCGAGCATTGACCAACTGCACCGTTTAACACATATCAAGCCCTGGTTTATCCGGCAAATGCAGGAACTTGTGCTGCTGGAGGAAGAAATCCTAAAGTACAAACAGGGACAACTGCCGGATGAACTACTGATCCGGGCCAAAAAAGACGGGTTTGCCGATCGTTATTTAGCCATGTTGCTGGACCTGCCGGAAAAGGAAATCCGCCGGAGGAGAACAGCACTGGGAGTGGTGGAGGGCTGGGAAGCCATTCCGGTCAGCGGCGTGGAAAACGCGGCTTATTACTTCTCCACCTACAATGCCCCGGATCAAACCACCGCCAGTGACCGGCCCAAGGTGATGATCCTGGGGGGAGGCCCCAACCGCATTGGCCAGGGTATTGAATTTGACTACTGCTGTGTACACGCTGCCTTTGCCCTGCGGGATATGGGCTTTGAAACGGTGATTGTCAATTGCAACCCCGAAACAGTATCCACCGACTATGACACATCGGACAAGCTGTATTTTGAACCGCTGACCGTGGAAGATGTGTTGAGTATATATGAAAAGGAACAGCCCCTGGGGGTAATCGTACAATTCGGAGGTCAAACCCCCTTAAATATTGCCAATGAACTGGCTGAAGCCGGGGTCAGGATCTTCGGCACCTCCCCCGATACCATAGACCTGGCCGAGGACCGCGACCGGTTCCGCCAGATCATGGAGAAACTCGATATACCCATGCCCGAGTCCGGCATGGCGGTAAACCTGGAAGAAGCGCTGGCCATCGCGGACCGGATCGGCTATCCTTTGATGGTACGCCCGTCATATGTTTTGGGCGGCCGCGGAATGGAAGTTGTTTACGATGAAAATATGCTCCGCCAGTACCTGGCCGCGGCTGTGGGGGTTACCCCGGAAAGACCGATACTCATTGACAGGTTTTTAAATGATGCCATTGAAGCAGAGGCGGACGCCATTGCCGACGGTACCCAAGCCTTTGTACCAACGGTAATGCAGCATATAGAGCTGGCCGGCATCCACTCCGGAGACTCGGCCTGCGTAATCCCCCCGGTCAGTATCCCGGCCAAACATGTGGCCACCATTGTGGAATATACCCAAAGGATTGCCCGGGAACTGCAGGTGGTGGGCCTGATGAATATGCAGTACGCCATTGCCGGTGATAAGGTTTATGTTTTGGAAGCCAACCCCAGGGCCTCACGAACCGTGCCCCTGGTATCCAAGGTTTGCAACATCCGGATGGCCCGTATAGCCACGGAAATTATGCTGGCTGAACAAACGGGTAAAGAATCCCCGGTAAAGGCACTGAAAGCCAAAAAAATTCCCCACTTCGGTGTCAAGGAAGCGGTCTTCCCCTTTAACATGTTCCAGGAAGTTGACCCGCTGCTGGGACCGGAAATGCGCTCTACCGGAGAAGTGCTGGGCATTGCGGACTCCTTCGAACTGGCCTACTATAAAGCCCAGGAGGCCACCCAGTCTCCCCTGCCCGTATCCGGCACGGTGCTCATCAGCGTCACCGATCAGGATAAACCGGCCGCCCTGGAAACAGCCAGGGTGTTCACCCGGATGGGCTTTCGTATTAAGGCCACGGAAGGAACCCATAATTTCCTCAGGGAAAATGGAATTCCATCCGAAGAGATTAAGAAATTGTTCCAGGGGCGTCCCAATATAGTGGACGGCATTAAAAATAAAGAGATCCACCTGGTTATCAACACCCCGTCCGGAAAACGCAGCCAGCATGACGACTCATACATCCGTAAGACGGCCATTAAATATAAAGTACCCTATATCACCACCATGGCTGCGGCCCTGGCCAGTGCCAGGGGTATCGAGGCATACAAAGAAAACAATGCCCGGGTTAATTTGAAATCTTTGCAAGAGTATCACCGGGATATTAGCGAGATCCTGTAGCTATGGCCACCACCGGGCATAATAAGAATAAGAGAAGCACGTTGAGGTTAATCAACGTGCTCCTTTTATTAAAGGCAGTTTTACAGTGAACTTTTTAAACCAAAATTCATACCCGTATACGATGTATGGCGGCATAATTACCTTTATACTTTAATGTAACAAGCTTTTTAAAAGTAAGCATTGTTTTTGTTTTGGTATGGCCGGGACAACGGAAAAAGACGGAAGCGGTATTTTTTAAATGTAATATACAGGTGATTTTTTTTGGGGGGGTGTTCCTTTGTATAAAAAGGTTTGCACTTTCTGCCGCGGGGAATCTTACTCTTCTTATCATGGTCACTGGATATGCCCGTACTGCGGAGCTGACCTGAGCGCTGTAAAACCGCAACCTGCCGGAAGGATTAATAATAACTTGGAAGTTTGTCCAGAGCCGAATACCATTTCCCACGGACACGGGAAAGCCCTTAATACCCGGCCGGGAAATCCGGTAGGCAATTCGACAAAGGTCAACGGCAGTCACCATAAAAGTGCACGGATATACTATTTGCAACCGAAAAAAACGTAAAACACCCCCGCATATGGTTGTATAAGGGGAGAGCGTTAAAGTGAAACAACTAAATGATCAGAAGCAAGAGAACCGTATCCATGCTTCCTTAATAAACCGACAGTACCGGTTCGGAGGTATATATATAATCATTATCTTGTTTAAGCAGGTTTCTAATTAAAAATTTGTTGTCACCAGCCGAGAATCTACCGGTAATTGCTATTTTATCCCCCGGAGCAACATAAGGCACCGCTTTGGTTTTATTGCCCACATACTTTTTAAAGCTGCACAAGACCGGCTGCCCCTGCTCATTTTCCACTTCCAATTCACCTGCAACGGCAAAAACCCCTGACTGGTTTTCCACTTCCCAGACCGCTTTTTTCACCACGCCGGTGAGGCTGTCCTCTTCGGGAATGCGGGATTCTTTGAGCATATTGTTTATTTTGCTGGTATTCATCATCAATAATGGTAAGAAAATAAAGACAATGGGGGTCAAACACAATATCATGATGGTAATCCAGCCGTACCACTGAATTAACTTTTCCTTTTCTTCCCGGGGGGTTGGGATTTTAAACTGCATTTTATTTTCCACGCCCTGTGCACCTCTTACTTCATCTAATCATCATTACAGTACAAGGATGTTCCCTGGCCAACCGTTCCTTTACCCGGCTGGAGGTATTGCCCGGCCCGGGTTCTTTGGTACCCAACACAACTAAATCATAATCGCCTTCCTTTATTTCGGCCATTATCTCATCAGCCGGTTTTCCTTCTCTCAATTTTAATTTAAACTTTACATTACCAAAACCGGCTTCCTTGCTAATCACGCCGGTAATCTTTTCCACCTGCTCCCGGGCAATTTCATTAACATAATCAATAAAACCATACTTTGCTGTAAAGGTTAATAAAGTATCCACTTCCCCGTAATGAATTAATCCGGTTTCCTTGACTTTAAGTAAAGTAACCCGTGCTTTTGCCTTTTCAGCCAGCAGAAGGGTTTGGTTAATCACACCGGCCAGATTCACTTCTTCACCGTGCAGTGCCACCAGTATGTTTTGATACAATTTTACCCCTCCAATAAGGTTGCCAAAACGGGCAGGTGGACTTTCGCCTCACCTGCCCGTTATAATTTCAGGCTACAACCTTCGCAATACCTACCAGAATCAAACCAAGGACAATTACGGCATAATCTTGCCTGCGGTGTTTCATATCGTCCTTTCTGGCTTCTTCCATGGAAACTCTTTTATCTTCAGCCATTTATGATAACCCTCCTCATCCCTATTAGATCGGCAATATCAGCATAACAACGGCCAGGGCCAGCAGTGCTTTGATCAGTGCCACAATAACACCTAAAATGATACCATCTTTACCGGCTGCCTTCATATCAGAGAACTTGGTGGTCAAGCCAATGCTGGCAAAACCAAGGGTAAAGGCGTAATCCATGAATAGTGCACCGGTCTTGAGCTCTTCCTTGGTAAATACACCGGCGGTATTCAGGGCCATCACAGCTATAAAGGCCAGCACAAACACCGGAAATTTATCCAGAACAAATTGGGTCTTGTTAATTTCGCCGGCTTCCTTTGACTTGTTACCCAGGACTTTCATAACAATGTAAAGTACCACAAAGGGAAGCAGCACCACTCTACCCATATTGTAAATACCGGCCACCAGACCGGCCTCTTCACCAAAGGCAAAGCCCGCGGCCAGCACCTGTGCCGAGTTGACTATGGATACACCGGCCCAGGCACCAAATTGCGCCTCGGTTAAACCAATGGCTTTACCGATGGGCGGCAGGATAAATAACATGGCTAAACCAAAAATTAAGATGGAGGCAATGGCATAAGCCATTTCTTGCCCTTTGGCCCGGATAGCCGGACCGGTGGCCACGGTGGCGGATACGCCGCAGATGGAAAAACCAGAGGCCAGGCAACCACCTAAACTGTCAGAGAGCTTAAACCTGCTTTTCAGTGAGAACATCAGCCATACCGTACCAAACAGGAAAACAGTGATAAAAGCCATACTGACAGCGCCAACCTCAATTAGACTGGCCCAGGTATACTTCATACCCATCACCACAATACCTGCCTTGGTGAATACCGTTGAGTATTTAAGGCCGGGTTCAAGGAGAGTTGGTACACCGATGGTATTTCGTATTAACATACCAAATATGATAGCGATAAATACATAATTCAAACTGAGCGCTTCCCGCGCACTGCTGTAATTGTCTTTCAGCCACCCATCAAAGGTAATGGACACATAGGTCAGTAATACAACCAGGATTAAACCGGGTATTGCCTCGGTTATTTTATTACCCAAACTTGGTTCTCTTACTGTTGCTGTTTGAGCCAATTTTTTGACACCCCCAAATTTTTGTCGATTCAGCTAAAGTAATGCTTGATAAACAATAAGGCTCTTTTAATAAACTTTTTAAATGACTAGGGATAGATTTACCGAGCTTAAGCCCTCCCAAAATTAAAGCGCCGCTTATAGTTAGTATAATATTTTCAAATAATCAACCAGTCAATTGCATTGGACCGCTATGATAATAAAAGCACGGTCCCTTGGACAGTGCCCTTCAAAACAGCGGCGAGTTCAGTTTAAAATAGTGACACTTTGTGTTCAAAAAACGGCAATATTATACAAAACACCCGCCTGTTTGCGAAAAACAAGGCGGGTGCAATGATACCAATGATTATATTATATGGATACATTACGATATTACTTTCAGTTAAAATTTCGGCAGCGTTTGCCAGTACTGCCAGTCGAAATGCATTACTGAACCCCAGAATCCCCAGGACACAATGGCGCATACTATCACCACGGCCAGACCGTAAACGGGCAGGCGCCATGTTGCCTTACCCTCCAGGGCAATGGGCAGGGCCATGGTACCGGTGGCACTGGGGACCATAAAGGCAAAGTTAACAGTATAGCCCATCATCAGCAACCAGGGGATCGGGTCTGACCAAAGTAAAAAGCTCCATAATAAAAAACCCCCACCCGGTTTGTTTACCGAAAACCAGGCGAGGGATTCATTATGTCAACATCTTTGTTCGAAATGACTTAACTGGCATTTCTTATTAAGGCTGCAGAAATCACAATGGGTCTTGTCTTGAAACCGGGGCAGGTTTTTACCGGCCCCCATCACCATAGCCATGGATTTGCGAGGCAGCATTAAATTAGATTCAGTTAGACTAAGCCCGATTTTTTCCGCCGGCAGAAGTTGAAATATGGATTGCATATCCGCCAGGGATGACCAGTAAGAATGGCCCGGACCCATGGGAAAACTAATTTTCAAACCCGTATCCCGGTAGTGCTCCTTTATTTTTGTCAGCGCCGTCAAACTGCTTTTAACGATAAGTGCCGTTCCAGCCGCATCCAGGGCATAGGCCTCCAGTGTCTTTCCAGATTGGCTGTAGAAATGCTCGCGTTGGTCCAGGGCGCTTCCCAATGTCATAGCGAAAATGATTAACCGCTCAGCCTTTCCCGCAACGGCCACCAAAAGGCTGCTGGTTAACTTCTGTCCTTGTTCCAAAAAGAGTTCCCGTTCCCCGGCTCCCAGTATACCCACCTCCCGCCAGATGATAACGGGACGTGCCAGCAAGGCTGCTTCCGCCAGCATCCGGCGATATAGAGAAACTGTGGCGGGACGGGGAGGACGTTTACGATAATCGGCCCCTTGGGCCTGAAAAAGGTCTTCCACCGTCACATCAGGCAAGCCTAACTCCCAAATAACTGATTCTGTCACTACTTTAGTGCCACCCTCTTCTTTCTTCACTTGATTTTACTACTGCTGTTATAATTTCTTGCTAAAAATAAGTGCCCCGGGCGAAAATACTGTTAAATCGCGGGTAACTGCCCAGTTCCACAAACTCAACGTATTCGGCTATACCAGCGGCCCTGCGATATTCACCGGACGAAAGCAACGCCAGCTTGGCCCCGGTGCCGGCAGCATTGCCGATCATGGTAATCTTGCTTTCCAGCTCAGGTGGAATCAGCCCGATTACACAAGCACTGTGGGGGTTTAAATAGTTCCCGAAGGCCCCGGCCAGCAGCACCTCCTTAATATCGCCCGGCTCTACGCCCAGTACTTCCATCAATACTCTGATACCGGCCGCTATGGCTCCTTTGGCCAGTTGCAGTTCCCGAATGTCACTCTGGGTAATCATAACCGCTCTGCCATGGCCGGTTTCACCGGCGCCCGCCAGCACAAAGGCGGGCTGGCCCCCATGCTCCACAAAACAATCTTTTAAACCTGCCGCTTCGCCGGTTAATTGCTCCGGGGGCAATAATTTGCCCCGTTTATTAATCATACCCAGCTCCAGCAGCCCGGCCACCGTATCCAGCAGGGCCGACCCGCATATACCCAGCGGTTTTCCCCCGCCAATCACTGAATAAGACAGTCCATCTTGAAATTTAACGTGGTCAATGGCCCCATCAGCCCCCCGCATACCACAGCTTATCTGAGCCCCTTCGAAGGCAGGCCCGGCCGCAGCGGAACAGGCCACCATCCTTTCCCCGGAACCCAGGGCAATCTCACCATTGGTGCCGATATCTATAACCAGTTTGATATCCGCGCTCCGGTCCACCTCGGCGGCCAGCAGCACCGCTGTGGTGTCTGCCCCCACAAAGCCCGCGATATTGGGCAGCACGAAGACTCTACCCGCCGGGTTAATATCAATACCCAGTTCACCGGCGCCGGCCACCACGGGTTCACTGACCGCTGCGACATAGGGCGCCGCCGCAATATTGCCGGGGTTGATACCCAGGAAAAGATGGTGCATGCAGGTATTGGCCGCAATGGAAACACCATAGACCTGCTCCCTGGTAACGCCCGCTTTTTTCACCGCTTCCCCGACCAGTTTATTGACGGCTTCCACCACAGCGGTATGCAATCTGTTAAGACCGCCCTTCTCCCGGTTGGCAAAGGTGATCCGGGATATTACATCAGCACCGAACCTGGTTTGCGGGTTTAAGGTGGATACCGCACAGAGATCCTCACCGGAATACAAATCCAGCAGGTAACCCACTATGGTGGTGGTACCGATGTCAAAGGCCATGCCCAGCATAACCGGTACGGTATCATGCTCCTCAAGACCCGCCACTGTGGAACCGTGCATTACAGCAGTAAGGCGATGTCCGGCCCGGCGGGCTGTATCCGGCAAACGACGCAGTAAAGCAACCGGTATCTCCAAACAGGCAGGGTTGTAGCCCCGGCCGGCCAGGCTGTCTTTAAGGCGGTGCCAATCAGAATGCTGGGCATCCAATGACGGCTCGGCCATCTCGACAAAAATTTTTTTCAAGTGTGGCTCAATCCGGTATGTCCTCTCCCCGGAAGTCATTAAAATATTGTGCTGCAGCTGCCTGGGTAATTCCACAGTCATATGGCCGTGCACTCTGGCCTCACAGGCCAGGCGGATACCTGCTTCCAGTTCCCGGGGCTGCAAAAGCTCACTTTCGGTGGCGGTGGGGTCACCGGTCCCCGCCGGCACATGCACCCGGCATTTACCGCACTTGCCCCGGCCGCCGCAGGGGAAGTCAAAGTCAATACCCGCCAGATCCATTGCTTCCCTGATGGTGCTGCCTGCCTGTACCTCCACGACCAGGTCCCCGGGCAGAAAAATCACTTGATAACTATTCAATTCTGATCACCCGCTCTTTACTTACTTGCTGGTTAAAAACTAAACTGCACCGTATTTGATGCAGCTTGGTAACAGTTATTGGCTTGCTCCTTGCAATTTAATATAGTCTCCCCGGTAGTAGGTGATCCCCATGCCAACGGGCTTGTTTTCACTGTTGTAAAGTTTCTGCTCCACCACCAGCAGAGCCAGCTCATGGTAAATATTCAAGTATTTTTTAATTTCTTCACCGGGCACCGCAGCATAAATGGTCAATTCTTTTCGCAGCGCCAACAAGGGGACACTACCGGACAGCATTTCAGGAAAAGTGGCGTGGGCAATCTCTTTTTCTACAATGGGCATCCCCTTTTGGTAAAGCAAATATTTAATATCATAAGCCACGGGAGTGCCGTCGGTATAAAAAAGCCTGCGAATCAAGATCACATTTCTGTTCCTGGTAATCTGCAGTTCCCCGGCCAGCTTATCATCGGGCATGATGATGCTTACTTCCAGCAGTTTGGTTTTATCCACACTATTAATGGAGTTGTTCATTTCATCATAGCAAATGCAATACTTGTTAAGCTCCGGCTTTTGGACAAAGTTACCCTTACCTGGAATGGAATAAATATACCCTTCGTTGGCTAAAATAGCCAGACCCTTTCTTACTGTCATCCGGCTGGCCCCGTACTCTTCACCCAAAGCCTTTTCCGAGGGAATGGCATCACCGGGTTTTAACACTGCGTTACTGATTTTTTCTCTAATATCCTCCACTATGCGCAAGTAAACCGGGCTAACCATCCATTGATTCCCCCATCCAGGCCTGGCAAATCTTTATCCCCTGCGAGGCATCGCTGGCAAAGCTATCCGCACCGATGTACAGGCACGTTTCCCGGTTTAAATGGTTGCCGCCCACAATGATCTTGACCCGGTCCCTGAGGCCGGCCTCTTCAAAATTAGCCACCACTTCTTTCATTGTTTCAACAGTTTCGGTTAACACACCGCTGAGCCCCAGGATATCCGGCTTGTATTCTTCGACTTTCTTGACAAAGGATTCCTTGGGGACATCCACCCCCAGGTCAATAACCTCAAAGCCATTGGCTTCCAGCATACCTCTGAAAATGTCCTTACCTATATCGTGGATATCGCCCTTGACAGTGCCCAAAACAACCTTACCCGTTTTGTTGAGATGGCGGGTGTGGAAATGCGCGGTCATTTGATCCAGTTCCAGTACCTGCTTGAAAATAAGTCCCGCCATGATTAAATCGGCAATAAAATATTCTTTGCTTTCGTAAAGTCTACCCACCCGGTTCATACCTTCGTTGACCAGGTCCAGCAAATATAACGGATCCATGCCCCCATTCAACAATTCTTCCGCCAGGGCAAGTACTCTTTCTTCATCCAGCTGTTCCACCAGTTTAATTAACAATTGTTCTTTGCCGCCGGAGCTTTCCATTTATCTCGCCCCTTTCGAACCCCCAACGTTATATTTAACCCCTGCATAACCGCTCCAAGTGCTATACACTGCCCTGGAGGGCCTGCCGGGCCGGCACATGCCGCGCCATACCGAAGTGGCTTATATCCACCGTACCCCCCCTGGGAACCACGCTAAACTCCTGCCCGTGCGGTCCCGTGAGCAGCTTTTTCAAAAACCAGAGACCGCCTTTGGACACCACCGTTTGCAATCCGGTGTTTTGGGCCAGTTCCCGTACCTTGTCTAAACATCCCTCCACAGGGTAAGCACCGGTATCTATAAGCATGAAATAACGGTAGTGTTTGAGCATTACATTAAATAGCCGGCGGGTCCTTGCTTCGCCATAACGTTTTATAGCGTGCTCGTATTCCACAAATATGCTTTTGGAGCCTTCCATCCATCCCCGGGTCAGAAAATATGTTGCTTTAGGACGTATAAAGTTTTCACCGGGCCGGGTTAGTACCATGGAGATACAATCTTCCGTCTTGGGAATAATTAAATTGGCACTTGTGGCCTTCAAACCCACCAACCCCGAACCGCAGCAGCCATAGGCAAATAATATGTTTCGTACCCCGGTTTGTCCGTCTATTTCCTGCTGCAGTTTAGCCCTTAGCTGGTTGGGATCGTTATGATAGTCAGATTCCACCCAGATCACCGGATACCAAAGTCCGGTTTGCCGCATGGCCAGATCCAATTCATCGCGTAGCGTTTGACAAGCAATAATTACATCGCTCATAAAACCATCCTCGCACGCAGATAGGAAGTATATACAGGCATATACTTAAGTGTATATTAGATTTAGCGGTTCCTTTTGTCAACTGAAATGTTCGATAGGGCTTTATTTACATAGCTTTGGCCAAATCGGTGCCAACCTTCACCCGTGAACCGGAACCCAACTCGGGTAACAGCAATACCACCACACTCACCAGTAACAAGCATAAACTGCCCAGGGCAAAGAACAACGTGTAGTTTTGACCTGCCAGCGGCGAAATGATAAAGGATGGTATGCAAACTCCGCCAACCACCTGGAGGGTACCAATAATCCCCCCGGCACTCCCGGCATAAACCGGGCCTATCTCGGGCAACAGCATAGGGAAAGACATCAGGATGGGCGCGCACATGCCCAGCATAACTCCGAGCGTGGCAAAGAGCACCGCCATAGCGGCCCCCTGGGGCACCAGCCACGCCGAAATTCCTGCACCTGCCCCTAAAATTGCCACCAGGGCCAGGAAGGGTCTTAATTTACCCGTCCGCTGGGAAATAACCGGCCCCAGAATACTGCCCACAACCGTGCCAAAGGTGACGATGGAAGCCACAAGCCCGGCCGTAGCCGGGTTCATGCCCTGCTCGCTGTGTAAAGCATTGGGCAAAAATCCGGTAAAGGCCATGGACGAGCCCATAAGGAACATTAACGCCACACCCACCAACCATACGTTTTTACTACCGGCAGCCACACCGATGTATTTAGTCACCGGCATAACGGGCAAATCGGGAGCACCTTCGGGTTTGGCCTTAATAAACAGAAGCCACAGTAACCATATAATTAGCATGGCTACCCCTGCGGTAATAAAGGCGCTTTTGGTACTGGGAAACAGGGCCGAGGTGGCCAGGGCTACCCCCATGCCCACACCGGTGGCGGAGAAATAGACACCCATGGCCATGCCCATCTGCTCTTTGGAGAACCATGCCCCCAGCAGTTTTGGCGCGTTGGCATTTAAAAAACCAGGACAAATACCGGCTAAAAACATAAGCATGAATAATTGAAGGAAATTTTCCGCCGAGAAGCGGAAAAAAGTCCCCACTATAGAGAACACAAACCCAACGGCAACTACTCTTTTGACGCCCCACCGGTCCGCCAGGGCGCCTGCCGCAAAGCTGAAGAATAAACCGGCCAGCATGGGAGCCGTCAGCACCATTCCATACTGCCCGGGGGTTAGATTAAAATCAGGTATAATTTGATAGGCCAGCGCTGAAATCTGGAATTGTGCAGTAAGCGCTATACACATGGTTGACCACATAATCAGTAAAATTACCCAGCGATATGGCGATAACAACTGCTTGGCGTGACCAGTCATAATTTATTCAACCCTATCCATTTATTGTTTATTTAATAGATAATAAAGAAAACTTGGTTCAGGTGGGGTTTTGACCCATACGTTGGGGACATACCTCCGACCCGGAGCCATGACTCCAAAAAGGAGGTATGGCCCCCGGCTGCCAAACCATAGTCGCACTTATTTCGAGTTTGTCACCGCCAAGGCTCCCGCCTGTAGAGGTGGAAGTCTTGGCGGCGGTTAACGAGATTATTTTATAAAACGCAGTTGTATGGTGGCCGGTAGTTGTGCCACCAGACGGAACTACAGCAGTAGAAAAATTACAAACTCAAACATCATATCTTCGTAGCTTTGCATTTTGGGCGCCATTGCCTCGGCTTGCTTGGCGTCTATTTCCGGGTGCTGGGCTTTGTATTCTTCCCAGGTTTTATAATACTTGGTATTCAGTTTAACACTCATTGCAATACCCCCTAATAATTAGCATTGTTAGCCACGTAATCCAGCACCGCCCGGGCGTTTTCCACGTTAATACTGTCCAGCGTAACCGGAGCTTTATCAAAATCGAAGAAATATTTACCGCCCGGTGCCAGTATATCAATAAGTTCCTTGGCTTTATCAATGCACTGCTGTTTGGTCCCGGTTTTTAACAATGAAAGGGGATAGAAACCCGATATGATATGTTTTTTACCGAGCTTTTCCTTAACCAGCTTGGGATCGCCGTATTCAAACCTCATGATGGTGTTCTCGGGTAGTTCATACAAGTAATCAAGATAACGCATCCAGTCCTGCTCGACAAAAAGGTTTGACGGGTAACCCGCTTCGGCCAGTGCATCAACCAATCTCTTAAAGGTTGGCCAGTAGAACCTTTCAAAATCCGACGTGCGCATGAAAGGTGCCATGTGCAGCGGTATAAAGACAGCGTTATATTTGGATGGCGGAATCGCCGGTATACCTTTTTTAATCATAATGGGGGTGGCGGCCTCAGCGGCTGCCTCCACTTTATCCGGCATCCTTCTGATATCAGTGGAGATTCCTTTGAAGCCCCTCAGCTGGTCAGCCACAAAATCCAGGGGAGCCTCGGTAAACCCGGCAAAAAAGTTCACTCTGCCGTAACCGTACTTTTCAATGAGCCTTCCGTAGGTCGCCTGGGCATTGCCCATTTCGTCAAAGAAAGCCTTAAAAGCCTTGGCCATGGTCATGGCCCGGGTGTTGGCATCAGTATTAAGCTCAGTATATATACGGGGCAGTATCTTCTCCACTATGCAATCATAGGGGTTGGCAATAAAATCATCGTAATCTTCCCGGGCCATACCTTCAATTTCCGGGTGTTGCAAAAAACCACTGGAGCCCATAACAAAGTTCCTTGCCCCCAACAGCTTATAGAAGGAAGGAAATCTGAAGGCGTTTACAGGAAGTAAATCCGAGTAGAAGTCCTGACACACTTTATCAAATGTTTCTTCCAGGTGAGAGGTATCCCACTGGGCTTCGGTCAAATCTTTGCCCGCATATTTAATGGCAAATTCAATGGGAAAACCCATTGCTATGGGCACCCTTTTGGGGATCTTACCGTCTATCAAATCGTGAAACAACTGAGTTCTTTCCTGGGCCAACGCATTGGCATCAGTCATATCAATTCACCCACCTTTATTTTTTTAATTTTTCCGTGTATACCCGCCAGGCCGCCTTTTATTTCTTTATATGTAAGCTTTGCCGCTTACTATAAGTACCGGGTTGTTGGAATTATCATAACCGGGGCTTTCCCGGGGCAGTGCTTTGTACCGGTCTTGTCAGCTCACCCACTGCTGGCACATCTTAACTCCTTCGGCAGCGTTGGTTGTAAACGCATCCGCGCCAATCATCCGGCAGGCTTCTTCCGTAACCGGGTTGCCGCCGATAATTACCTTCACTTCATCGCGCAATCCCGCTTCTTTAAGGGCATCCACAGTTTTTTTCATGGAATCCAGGGCCAGGGTGAGCACACCGCTCATGCCCAGTATCTCGGGCTTGATTTCTTTAACCTTTTCCACAAAGGTGCTGGCCGGCACGTCTATACCCAGGTCGTGAACCTCAAAACCGGCTGCCTCCGACATGCTCTTAAAAATGTTCTTGCCAATATCATGCAAGTCGCCCTCCACTGTTGCCAGAACGATTTTGCCCGATTTAACGTTACTTTCAACGCTCATAACCGGTTTTAAAATATCCAGTGCCGAGTTGAGTAATTCCCCGGCGAAAATTAAATCGCCCACGAAATACTCCTTGGCGTCAAACAAGTCGCCCACAATACCCATACCTTTCTGGCAAGCGCTTACCACCGCTTCGGTTTCTTCGCTGCTGGGATTGGTGGCCACAAATTCCTTGAGCATATCCAATACCTTGGGCTCGTCCAGGTCTCCCACCGCTTTGGTTAACGCTTGTAAGTCCAACATTAAAAATCTCCTCCTTATTATCATCATTGAAGCAATGGGGCGGTTCTTTTGCTTCTAAAAAGCTCGCTTTCGTTTGAAACAGGGGACGGTTCGATTATTTCCGAGAATCCACTGTCCCTTAATTTTCTTTGCCGCCAGAGATGATTTTTGCTTATTATCTCCTTAAGCATATTATTTTAAATATTTAGATTTAAAAATATGGGTCCCACAAATGATATATTTACATGTATATACATGTGCATTTAAAAGGGGCCGCTTTATTAATTTTCTGCGGTCTCACGCTTCATTACAAAACGATTGAACTTACTCAATTCCGTTAATCAGTTCTGTTTAGTCCTGTCCGGTCCAATTTTATTTTTCCTGTAAGCATTGGAAAAGTTACGGCAGTACCTGTCGCGACCCAGCAACGCTTCAGTGGCTAAAAGGGTGGTTAATATATCCCTGTTGCAAGGGTCCAGTATAGCCGAGTCCATACCGGCATAGATAGCAATGGTTAAAAAATGCGAGTTGATAATTTTTCTAAGGGGCATACCAAATGATATATTACTTAAACCTGAGGTTACCTTAATGGTGGGGTAAAGTTCTTTTACCGCTTTCAGTGTCTCAATAAAATTTAGTAGAGAGCTGTTATCAGCTGATATCGCCATGACCAGCGGGTCAATATGAATTCTATCTGGGGCAATATCGTACCTCCCGGCCTTTTGTACTATTCTTTCAGTTATCTCAACCCTGGTTTGCACATCGGAAGGGATACCCTTTTGGTCACAGGTCAACGCAATAACCTGCCACCGGGTGCCCTGAATCATGGGGAAAATTACTTCGCATTTATCACCCTCTTCAGATACCGAGTTAATAATGCCAGGCGCTTTAGCGGACTTGAAAACCTGTTCTATGGCCCTGGGATTGGGACTGTCAATACACAGGGGTGTATCAACAACATCCTGTACAATATCCATCAACCATTTTAAAGTTTCCACTTCAAACTCGGGTGCTGTGCCGGCGCAAACGTCAATATAATCAGCACCCGCATCAACCTGCTTGACAGCCAGGTCCCGAATGAACTGTTCATCCTTATTTTCGATGGCCTTTTTTACACTGGGGATGGTTCCATTGATCTTTTCACCAATGACAATCAACTTGAGAACTCCCTTCTACAGCTAACCTGTAAATTTTGGTCTGTACACGTATATACATGTGTATTTACATATATACTACCACCTGAGCTCATTTTGTCAACAGTTAACTATCAGATAAATGAAAAATTTCATTTATCGTCTTAAGGCCGGAAATTATAAATCCCCGCTTTGATCAAAGTGGGGATTTAATAAGACCGGGCTAGTATTCTTTTAAAAGATTAATATATTTTTCCCTGCATTCCCAACTGCAAAAATAATGCCTGGTTTCATCTCCAGCCAGTACATAGGCGTCTGATTTGGGTAAAGTACGTCCACAAATATTATCAGTTACCATTTCGATTTGTTCTTTTACTTGAAGCTTTAATTTGGCGTTCTCTTCTTCTATTTTTTGGGCTTGCTTCCTGGCCCGGGAAATGGCCATATAATTAAATATACCGTTTATTATCAAGAAAATTAATAAGAAGTTTAATATACTTTCTACAACACCCATATATACACCCCATTTCGCAAGTATATTTCGTTAACGCCTTTTTAATATCTTTTTGAATACTTCACAGGTTCTTTCTATTTCTTCCGCAGTTATATTATCAAACTGGCTTACTAATAATTTAAACCTTTTGGCCTCAATGTCGGATAGCAAAGTTTTTCCACTTTCGGTTACTTTAAGCCACACGATACGCCTATCCTTATCGGATCTGTCCCGTTCAACCCAACCGTTTTTACACAGCCGGTCCAAAATAGTGGTGGCGGCGGACGGAGAAATGTCCAGGATATGAGCAATATCGGCTGCTTTGCAGCTTTCCTTGGTGGCAATAAGTTTAAGCAAAAAAAATTGCGTTGGGGTGACAAGATCATGCAAAAGTTCTTTAAGCTGGCAGTTATTGCTCTTAAATAACTCCTGCAGCAATGTATCGAATTCAATTAATTTTTCCCTCTTGGCCACGGCATTTCTCCACCTTTTTGTGCTTATGTTAATTATAAACCGCACCAATAATTGTGTCAATTAATCATTAATAGTATTAATAATTTATCTACAATTAATACAATGTAAAAGTCATGGGATTAATAAGTTAAAATCTTATTAATCCCATGACTTTTAATCTAATTTCCCCTAATTCCTACTGCCCCATTGCTGCCGAAACCGGCTCAAAAATTCACGTGTTCTGGGATTCCTCGGGTTACCCAAAATAACTTTGGGAGGGCCTTGTTCCACAATTCGACCTTTATCAATAAAAATAATACGATCCGCAACATCCCGGGCAAAATCCATCTCATGGGTAATCAACAGCATGGTTGTTTCGCCTTCGGCTGCTATTTCCTTAAGCACTTCCAGCACTTCACCCACCAGTTCAGGGTCAAGGGCTGACGTAACTTCATCAAACAGCATAACCTTCGGCCGCATTACCAGTGCCCGTGCAATGGCCACACGCTGCTGCTGTCCCCCGGATAACTGTGAAGGGTATACATTGAGTTTATCCCCCAGTCCAACTTTATTGAGCATATCAACAGCCCTCTTTTCGGCTTCGGCCCGGGGAATTCCCAGCACATGCACAGGGGCTTCGGTTATATTTCTTAATATAGTCATGTGTGGGAAAAGGTTAAACTGTTGAAAAACCATACCTATTTTACTGCGAACCCGGCGTATATGTTTTTCATCAGCGGGAACAAGTTCTCCGTTTACTTCCTTATGCCAAAGGGGTTCACCATCCACAATTATTACTCCAGAAGTAGGTTGTTCAAGGGTCATTAGCATGCGCGCCAGGGTGGTTTTTCCGGAACCACTGGAGCCAATTACCGCAACAATTTCTCCGGCGGCAATATCCAGATCAATTTCGCGGAGTACTTTAAGATCACCAAAAGATTTACTAACCTTTTGATAACGGATAACCGGCTTATCTACCAGGGCTGAAATCTCCCCGTAATGTTTTAACTGTACAGCTTCGATAACTAACACTCCTTTCCCGTTCGTGTATGAAAACATTCCTTTGGAATTTAATCTAATCCGGCCTGTATATTC
The DNA here is from genome assembly GCF_008124625.1 of Desulfallas thermosapovorans DSM 6562. Classification (NCBI taxonomy): domain Bacteria; kingdom Bacillati; phylum Bacillota; class Clostridia; order Eubacteriales; family Desulfallaceae; genus Desulfallas; species Desulfallas thermosapovorans. The sequence goes on along the minus strand of NZ_VNHM01000016.1, from coordinate 3,203 downwards.
CCTACCACCGGTTTAGCCGGGCTTCCAAACGGCGAATCCCCACCGATGAAATATAACTCAACACCAGGAACATCGCTCCCACCATGGTAATAGGTTCTATATATTGGAATGAACGAGATCCAATTATTTTCGCAGCTTGCAGCACCTCAACCAGTGTAATGGCAGAAAGCAAAGGGGTATCCTTAAACATGCCGATTAAGTAATTCCCCATCACCGGAATCACCGGAGGAATGGCCTGCGGAAGAATAATACTCAGCCAAATGCGACTAAGCGAAAAATTCAAGGCTGTAGCCGCTTCCCATTGCCCACGAGGAACGGCATCGATCCCGGCACGATATACCTCAGAGAGATAAGTACTATAGTGGAGACCGAGCCCAATCACCCCGGCGGCCAGGGGTGAAAGCATAATTCCGCATTGGGGTAAAACATAAAAAATAAAATATAGCTGTGCAAGTAAAGGTGTACTTCTTATGAATTCAACAATCCCCCCCGTTATCAGGGAAATAGGTTTGAAAGTTGAACGCCGGGCGAAGGCCAGTAGCAGGCCTAAAACGCAAGCAAGCAAAAAGCCCAAAAATGTGGCCACAATGGTTATCTGAAGTGCTTTTAATAGTTGAGGCATAATGGAAAAAGCATATTCCCAATCCCACATTTGCTAAGCCCTCCCCTTGGAAAATTTACTCTCCAACGTCCGAACACCCAATATAAGAGGGTAGGCGATGATAAAATAAATGATTAGTACCAGGCTGAATACCTCTGTAGTGCGAAGAGTGGTTACGCGTAACTGTGCCCCCATAAACATTAAATCACCAAGTGTTATAAGAGACACCAACGCCGTTCCTTTAAGCAATTCAATGAGAAGGTTCCCAAAAGGAGGTAGCATAGTCAAAAATGCTTGTGGTAAAATTATCCGGTGCATTATCTGAGTAGGAGTCATGTTCAAGGCGATTCCCGCCTCGGTTTGCGACTTGGGTACAGCTAGAATAGAACTGCGTACAACTTCAGAACCATAGGCACCGTAATTCAAACCCAAAACAAGAACTCCAGCGTGCATTGCCGCTAACTCCAGGCCAAAGTGGGGTAACACAAAGTAAGCCCAGAATAACTGTACCAGAAGCGATGTCCCGCGAAAAAATTCAACATAAGCAGAAGATACGACACGAACCGGTCCGTATTTGGAAAGCCGACCAAAACCCACAACAAATGCTATAATTAATGCCAAAATTGATGAAAACACAGTTAATTGCAATGTTACAACAACCCCGGGCAATAATGCCGGGAGGAGGTCCAAAGGTGGGCTAATGGGAATCACTCTCCTTTATGCAAGTCCACATTTCTAGTTTATCGCCCTCCAACTCCCGCCTATAGTGGCGGGACTTAGAGCGACGGTTAACAAGATAACCCGAAGGTCATAAAGAAGCACCTCCGGGTTGAAATTTTTTTACCACATTTCCAGGGCTTCTTCAGCCGTTACTTCACCGGGCAGTTCATGTTCCGTAAATCCGAAGGACTGGTAAATTTCCAGTAATTCACCTGATTCCTTTAGCTTGTCAAGTTCAGCGTTATAGGCTTCACGGAAATCATTGTCCTCCGGGCGAAAAGCAGCGGATCCAAAGGCTTGTTGACTTTTCCCATCCACAACCGCTATAGTGAAATCTTCTACTCTCTCTATGTTGGGGTCGTCAATGGTATCCATCAAAGATTGCAGAGCAGCACTGGTCATCGTAATAGCATCCACCCGGCCAGCTTGTAACGCCGCCAGAGCTGATGGTTGATCGGGAACGGTGGTTATTTGTTCCTCGGAAACTCCCACGGCTGTTAAGTGATCGAATTCAGCGGCGCCGGCCATAACGGCAATTTTTACTTCCGGATTGGCGGCTATATCTTTATAGCTGTGCAAGTCATAAGGGTTACCCGCCTTAACCGCTAACCCACCACCAATGGTATACTCGGGATTGGCAAACGCGACTTGTTCAGCACGATCCGGGGTAATATACATACCGGCGGTAATAACGTCGAAACGACCTGCCTTTAGACCGGGTATAAGGGAACCGAATTCCGTTAAAACACCTTGCATTTCCTCAATGCCCATCCTTTGCAGCACCAGGCGAGCTATCTCCACATTTAAACCGGTAAGTTTACCGTCAGGAGTAGCATAAGCGAAAGGTGATTCATTCGCAAAACCCACAGAGATATAGCCTTCCCTTTGAGCCCGCTCAAAAGTAGTTTCAGTAGCTTCCGCATTCCCATCTGCTCCGGCGCTGGAGGAATTGGAATTACACCCGGCTAAAACCAGGGCCAAAACCAATAATAAAGAACAAAGAATAGCTGTTTTCTTCACGTTATTTCTCTCCTTTCATGATATCAAGCTTATGTTCCCGGCGACCAACTTTGTCGATTCAACCAAGTTGTCTGGTTGAATAAAAAAATTTGCCAATATTTTTTAGGATATCAATAAAACTTTTAGCTTGTCAAATGACCAATATCTTATATTGTCAAGCATAAGATTGAATATAAGAGCTGATTGGTTTAAATAAACGATCATCAAAAATTCCCCCAAGCTAAAGAGACCGTGCGCAACGGTCTCTTTAGCTATTCTTAAATTTCTTTAACCAGTATGGATGTCAAATTCCGGTTTATATCACTGTGGCTGCGCATTAGGGCTATTTCTTCTTCTGTTAACGGAAATATCATTAGTATCAATATATCAGGCCACCAATGCGAAGTAAGGAAGATTATATCGAACAGTTTCAATCTGGTACTTAAGTCACCCAATCGGGTGACTTAAGTTTTTTGGGGATTATGATATCTTTATACTATAACTCTAATCGAGGGAAGGGAATCTTATCTATATAGCCCCTTAAAAGGATTTGAGTCTTATCCCTAAATGATATAAACTTTAATCAACAGAAGGGGGATAAGAATGCAGCGCAAAAGATACCCTAAAGAATTTAAAGAACAATTAATTCAGGAAGCAGCGGAAACCGGCAATGTTGGACAAGTAGCTAAACGCCATGAAATAAGCCCCAAAACCCTTTACCGCTGGATTAGTGATTCAAAACACAAAGCGTGGGAGTATACAAGCAGCGGTGCAAAGAAAACAGCAGTTTACGTACCCTCACCTCAAGAGTTTAAGCAATTGGAAAAAGAAAACAACCAGCTCAAAAAAATCCTGGGCGAAAAGGATCTTGAAATCGCCATAT
>NZ_VNHM01000015.1 GCF_008124625.1 Desulfallas thermosapovorans DSM 6562 | reverse complement strand
CGCCGCGGCAATAGGCATAAAACAGAATCTTAGTCATTAAAACAGGATGATACGGTGGTTGACCTTTTATCCCTTTCTCGTATACCTTGTGGATAACCGTTAGATCCAAGTGGTCAACAAGATCACTGATAAAATAAACAAGATGTTCCTTGGGTAACCAATCCTGTGGCGCGGGCGGAAATAAATATATTTGATTTGGGTTGTATGGCTTATATCCTTTGATCATAATATTGTATATTTCGACAACTTGTACCAATTGCCCTGCTAATAGTATCTAATTTTCCTTGATTATGTTAATACTCAGACAGGCTGCTAGGTATGTATTCTGTGATCGCCACGGGCGACTGGAATCCTGTTGTGGTAGTCCAAAATTTAGGTATGGGCATACCGGCACTGTTTTTTATCTTGTTTGCCAACTGGACAACCAACCATAATCTTCTTTATTCCTCCGGCATGGCCTTACTTAATATATTCCCACGGTTAAAACGCTGGAAAAGTACGTTTATTTGCGGTATCCTGGGGACAGGCCTGGCATTGACCGGAATTGTTAATCATCTAGAGTCGTGGCTGACCTTACTCTCTTATATTTTTTCTCCACTGCTGGGGGTAGTGCTGGCCGAACTGTTAATGGTGGGTTTTGTTATGGGCAATGAAAAATCCGCAGTTGCCGTTAATTTTTCCGCCCTCATTGCAGTTGGTATGGCAGTTGTAATAGAAATATTTTTGCCGTCGCAATACGCAGCGTCTTTAGCCGGTTTGACAACTGCAGCATTAATCTATATTCTGTTAAAAAATGTATTCCATAGGTTAAGCAAACCTAATAAGACTTATTGTTGTAGAGGTAGCAGATGATAAACTTGTTCATAGGTCTGGCCGCGGGGTTCTTCGGAGGGCTTGTGGGCCTCGGCGGCGGAGTAATCATGATCCCCCTGATGGTGGGTATCTTAAAAATGAGCCAGCACAAGGCTCACGGCACAAGTCTTGTGGCGCTGGTATTTACGGGAATATCAGGAGCATTCACTTATGCCATAAATGGTGCGGTGGATTTACTTGCCTCGTTGATTTTGGCATCCACCGCTATTTTTACCGCCAGGGCGGGCGCACGCTATGCCAATGCCCTTCCGGAATATAAGCTTAAGAAATCCTTCGGCGGATTTCTAATCCTGGTCTCACTGCTCCTGCTTCTGAAGCCCTACCTGTACCATGTTGAAGAGCCCGCCACGGGATGGCTGAAAATATCGGTTCTCTTATTAACAGGGATCTTCACCGGCTTCCTCTCCGGTATGATGGGGGTCGGAGGAGGTACGATCATGGTACCTGCAATGGTGCTGCTCACCGGTTTCACCCAGCACGCCGCCCAGGGCGTGTCCCTGCTGGCCATGGTCCCGGTGGGGTTGGTTGGGGCTTATACTCACTGGCGCCTGGGAAACGTCAACACAAGTATACTTCCTGGATTAATCCCCGGCATTCTACTGGGCACGTATCTAGGTGGCTCCCTTGCCCATATACTGCCTGAAGGGGTATTGCGCATCATCTTCGCCGCTGTGCTGATTTGGACCGGGGCAAGATATTTAAGAACACCAAAACCTTCGCCTGATAAGGAAACAGTTGCGAAGGCAACAGAGGGAAAAGAGGAAAAGAGCAGCTAAGGGATTACTCCCACCGGATATACAATTGTGCATAGCCGGCATCCCGCGCACTTTTCAGGCATTAACCCGGATTTTTTGACCGCACCACCCGTTTATGATTATCAAAGGGCCTTATTTTCCTTTCGTGGGAAAAACACTTGCATGATTAAAATGCACGGGTTAAATATATATTTATATCCATAAATATTAAAAATCGTGTTTAGCAAAAAACAAGTTTATGGTAATATGGTATACAATAAAAGTACTATTATGCTCCAAAAAAGCATAATCAGCAAGAAGATGTCGAAATACTTCGGTATATAACGCATTTTTTATTCTACAGAACGAACAGTCACTTAACCCATGCGCAGCTTCGAAGTGGCTATTTTTTATACCTTTATTAGAGGAAACAGTTCTTCAAAGCCTGATAAATCACGCAAATAAGGTGGTTTTCAAATTTGAAAAACTTGTCTAATCTCATACTTAGTAATGAAGACTGGTTGGTTAACAGGTTAATTTACTATGCTAAAGCTCGAAATTACACCAAGTATACTTCAACATTGAAGGAAGCCTGGCGTGTATCCATTGCCAGCCTGACAGATACAATTATATCAGTCTTACATCACTACGACTCCCCATTGGAACTGGAACCGGACCATGATTATGCCGGAGATCCCGTTGCAGCATATGGCATTTTACAGGCTAAAAAACACCGTATGCGCGGTGTAACCCTGGCCATGTTTCTTGGTTTATTCAAATGTTACCGGCAAAGTTACCTGGACTTGATAATAGAAACGAAATTTGAGCAAAAAATAGCACAATATTACCTTTTATTCATCAATAGAATCTTCGATCGCATAGAAATAGGCATCTGCTCGGAATGGGCCGGAGAAAATGACAACAACAATATACTTGGAGACTTACAAGAGGGTAACCGGTTAATTGTTAATGAAAAGAACAAATATCTTACCCTCTGTGAAAGCATACCCAGTCCCATTTTTCTATTAGATAAAAATAACCAAATTGACTATATGAATTATTTTGCATCGGTTCTTTTTAATAACTCGCATACCCCCGGAGCTAATTATTATAATCCAAAACAAGTTCCGGAAGCATTACCATGGCTGGCTGATGAACTAAATTGTTTTGCCGCCGGCGACAAGCCCCAAATGTTATTTGAAAAGAGGCTCGGTACCTCTGAAGGTATATTGTTCTTTGAAATAAAAATGAAGAGAATGCTTGACGTCAGCGGTAAATTCACCGGTACAATAATTATCATGAACGATATAACAGAGCGCAAAAGGACCGAGAATTTATTACAAGCTTCTTATGATGAACTTTACAGGATATTTAACACTGCAGGGGACGGCATGTGGATAATCGATAAAGACTTCAATGTATTGAAAGTTAATGCTACATTTACTTCATTAACCGGAATAAAACAAGAAGACGCCATAGGCAGGAAATGTTATGAAGTTTTCTCCGGAAGCAAATGCGGTACCCCTGAGTGTACACTTATGCGCATATTAAGCGGAGAAGGAACTATACGACATGAGGTGATGAAACGACGCCGCGACGGCAAGTTATTAAAACTTATTATCACCGCAAATCCCTTTCACTCGCCTGACGGCCAGTTAACCGGTATTGTTGTAGATTACAAGGACATAAGCAAACGCAAACAAGTTGAAGAAAATCTTTTTCAAGAAAAAGAACGACTTACCATTACCCTCAACAGTATCGGCGACGGCGTTATGGCCGTAAACCGCGAGGGACGGGTAACATTGCTTAACCCGGTGGCCGAAACCCTCACCGGTTACAGTGAAACGGAAGCCCTGGGCCAGCCGGTTGAAGAGGTTTTCGAAATTGTTCACGAGGAAACCGGCGAACCTGTAACCAACCCGGTATACAAAGCTTTGGATACCGGCCAAATTATGGCTTTAGCGAACCACACGGCATTAATCGCCCGGAGCGGAACACGTACACCTATTGCCGACAGTGCTGCGCCGATTAAAGATAACACCGGCAAGATCGTGGGTGCTATTCTGGTTTTTAGAGACGTTACCAAACAAAAACAAAATGAAAAATTATTGAAGAAATATCAAATATTATTCCAATCCGCCAGGGATATTATCCTGTTTGTCCGAACTGACGGGCTTATAATCGAAGCCAACGAAGCCGCTGTCCAAGCTTACGGTTATACAAAAGAAGAACTGCTGCATACAAGCATTTACGACTTGCGCGCCGACCAAAACGTATCTCTAATAAACAGTCAAATGGAGAAGGCGAGAACATCCGGAATATTATTTGAAACCCAGCACAAGCGCAAAGATGGAAGCGTTTTCGCCGTTGAAGTCAGTTCCAGGGGTGTGGTTATAGGGAGTGAACAGGTGCTATTGAGCATTATTCGAGACATAACAGAACGCAAACTGGCAGAGGAAGCCCTTTGCAAGTCTGAAAACATGTACCGGGCTATTTTTGAAACGACGGCCAGTGCCAAAATAATTATTGAAGGGGACGGTACAATATCACTGGCCAATAAGGAATTTGAAAAACTTTCCGGTTATTCCAAAGCGGAACTGGAAGGCACCAAAAAATGGATGGATTTTGTTAAGCCGGACGATTTACAGAGGATGTATAAATACCATATAATGCGAAGAGTTGACCCTGGTTCGGCACCCAACAATTATGAATTTAAGTTTGTTAACAGGTATGGCATGGTCAAGGATATTTTAATGAGCGTTGACATGATTCCGGAAACAAATCAAAGCGTAGCCTCTATGTTGAATATCACTACCCGCAAAGAAAATGAAAGGAAGCTTGCATACGTTAGCTTGCATGATGCCCTAACCGGCTTATACAACCGCAGCTATTTCGAACAAGAAATGCAGCGCCTTGAAAAAGAAAAAATTTCCCCGGTGGGTATTATATTGTGTGATGTGGACGGTCTAAAACTTTTTAATGATACGTTGGGACATAAAGCCGGCGATAAAATTCTTAAATCTGCCGCCGGCGTGCTGAAAAATTCTTTTCGCAAGGAGGATATTATAGCCAGAATCGGTGGTGACGAGTTCGCCGTATTATTGCCCCATTGTACGGAACAAAACATAAAAAATACCATTTCAAGGATAGAAAAAGCCATTGAAAAACACAATAAGTATAATCAAGAACGTCATTTAAGCATGTCAATGGGGTTTGCGATAAGCCATGAAGCGGAATTAAACTTGAACGATCTTTTCAAAGAAGCAGATAACAACATGTACAGGCAAAAACTATACCACAGCCAAAGTTCCCGCAGTGCCATTGTCAACGCACTTATGAAAGCACTTGAAGCCAGGGACTATATCACCGAGGGGCATGCGGACCGGCTGCAAACATTTGTATCACGCCTGGCTGTAGAAATCGGTTTACCGGAACACAAAATCACCAGCCTGCGGCTTTTAGCCCAGTTTCATGATATAGGAAAAGTGGGGATACCGGATCGGATACTCCTTAAGGAAGGTCCGCTGACACCCGAAGAATATACTGAGATGCAGAGGCACTGTGAGATCGGTTACCGTATAGCACAATCTGCTCCTGATTTAAATCATATTGCGGATTGGATACTTAAACATCACGAATGGTGGAACGGTAATGGTTATCCTCTGGGCCTTAAAGGGGAGGAAATACCGCTGGAATGTCGCATACTGGCCATTGCTGACGCCTTTGATGCCATGACCAGTGACCGCCCCTACCGCAAAGCGATGACCCAGGGGGAAGCCTTAAAGGAGTTGAAAAAATGCGCAGGGATACAGTTCGACCCGGAATTAGTAGACAAGTTTATGTTATGTATTAATGGTAAGAATTGTGATAGAACATTTTCTTCATAATGAAAAAATAAAAAAACGGGTAAACCAGTTGAAAGGCTGGGGCACAAAGCCATGGGTCTAAGGCTTACTGAAGCTATGATTGCCAGGTTGCTTAAATATAGTTAAAGTTATTTTAGTAACCATAGGTTGATCATGGATTAACCTATGGTTTTTATCTGTAATGAGTTTTTGGAAACCTTTATAGGCAATTTGATGTTTGGAGTGATTCGTATTGGCCTCTGAAAAAATACTATCAAAAATAATAGATCAAATTTTAAAAAAGAATCATAACGGCGAAAAAAATAATGATCAATTTACAGAAGAAAACAATTTATATCAAGAAATAGATAGAATTCTCAGTAGCGATAAAGACAGCAAAATGTCTGCACATGTCATGACGGATTATAACACCTGCTTTAAACCGTCGGAACATACACAGCTCCTCCCCGGTAAAGTATGGATAAAGGATAACGAAATCTATGTAGAGGGATTACCCGGAATCAATGTTTTACCGTGTATTATACCAACAAAAGGCGTGGATTTATTTGTCAATCACCAAAGGGTTAATGGCAAAACAGCGGTATCCGAACACGATTATATTTATGTTGATTTACATGTTAAGAAGAAACCATTCCATCTAACCATAGATATATCCAAAGATGGGTTAATAGCATATATGTCAGTCCAATTACAGGTTGAAACAAGGTATAAACTTATAGATCAACCCCCTAAACAGCATATAGAATTAAAAACTACTACCACTACCAAAAAATATTGCCCCGTTGGTATGGATGAAATATTAACCAGAATTGAAGATGCAGGGATAAAATACGGTGTAGACTACCCGGCCATACAGCAGTTTTTAGCTAACCCCCGAGATGGTAAATATATTATTGCCAGCGGTGTCCCGCCCACTGATTCTAAGGATGATGTGGTTGATGTACTTTTTCATGAGAAAGTAATCAAACACCAGTATTCGAATAATGAAAAAATTGATTTTTTCAATCAAAAGTCTATACCTTCGGTGGATGCCGGTAACTTACTTGCAGTAAAACGCGAGGGGAAGGTGGGACAGCCGGGAATATCGGTATTTGGAGACATAGTTTTACCGAAAGAACCCAAGAAGCTGGTTGTGCGGGCTGGAAAGGGTGTAAGAGTAGAGGGAAACATGGTCTTTGCCAATATGTCCGGACGCCCCATGGTTAAAAGGATTGGCCAGGTACGGCTATTTTACGTAGAACCTTATTTAAGACATTATGGTGATATTGATTTATCTACCGGAAACCAGAATTTTCGCGGCAATATTGAAGTCTATGGTGATGTTTGCAATGGAGTATCGGTAAGGGCCGGTGGAAACATACAGATCATGGGCAGTGTTAACCGAGCTAAAGTAATGGCCATGGAATCTGTCCTGGTGGACAAGTGCATTGGATCAATAGTGCAAGCCGGAGGCGACAGTCATTACATTGGGAACTGTTACATCACCCTCAAGAATCTGCATGCTGACCTTAAAAGCCTGTCCACTTTAGTCGGTGTGATTTTAGATAACCCCAAGCTGAGTGAGTTTAAAAATCAGCTGCCCCAGATTGTTTTGCTGTTAATGGAAAAAAAGTTTAATAGAATACCAAAATTATTAAAGGAAACCGTTCACATATTAGAGATCACTCCCGTGGATATGCCGTCAGAAATCAAAGTCCTGTTGGAAATGATTAAAGAGCAAATTCCACCTCGAAACCTTACCAAACATAAACTGCAACTATTAATAGATTATGTGGAATTGGCCAAAGATTTTTTTGCTCAGCTTGGGGATGTTCCAGCCGATGTAGAGGTGGGCCATGCATTTAACAGTGTGATAGCTGCCACCAACGATGTATATGTTTCCAGCCAGGGTTGTTTTAATACAAATATTACCGCAGGGAGAAACGTTTTTATCGGTGGAGTAATGCGGGGGGGTAAGGTTTATGCAAAAGGGTCCATTACAGTGGAGGAAGCTGGTTCGGAAATTGGCACCAAAACTATTTTGCATTCAGAATCTGCCGAGATAAAAATTCTTAAAAAAATTTACGACGGAGTAGTTGTCATTGTGGGGGAGCGTAGAATTGAAATTACCAACACTATGGGGCCGACTGAATTTCGCAACGAGATGGAAAAATAGAGGAATTGCCAGGCGTATCCTGGCAATATATGCGGGTACTGCAAAAAAGCTTACCTTGTTAATTTTTGGCAATTTCTTTATCCCTGACTATCTCTGAATTTCCAGTAACATTTTTACTTTTAGCATTGGGGGTAGGACCAAGTATAGATAGTTTATCTAAAACTCCTTCGATTTCCTTAGCTTCTTTCTCATAATCCGCAACCAGCTTATTTAAGTATAATATAAAATCCTTGTCATGGAGAAAGTTTTTGACTACATTGATTTGTTCAATAGTTACATAAGTATCACTTAACAATCTCCAAAATACGTGCGCTTCTCTGGCGCCTATTCTGGATTGTTCACTTTCAACAGGATTCCTTTGCCTGGTAAAAAGCATAAGCCACTCCCCAAGTTTATTATTTTATTCTTTATTATTTACCTGGTATTCTATAATATGTATTCTAACACCAGAAACTTGGAAAATGCGACCACCCATGGACTTCAGTAATGAGTCGCGTTGCCGCTCCGGGTAAATAATAAATTCACGTGTTGCTTCTTGCACTTTTCTTACATCTTCCTCGAATGACGCAAGACAAACGAAACGTCCCTTTGGCTCGATATTGCCGGCAAAGCAACTGACGTTTATTATATGATTAAGAATTTGAATTGCCGGGAGGGTTTATATGGTAAAGGATTTTCCATCTTGCTGAGAAAATGATTATGCTAATACTATTTAAATTTCTGCCTGTAGAAACAGAACCGGGAGGGAATAAAATGAACAAAATGTTTGAACAATCAACTATAAATGGTATGTTACTAAGAAATCGCTTTGTTCGATCGGCAACATGGGAAGGAATGGCGACCGATAAGGGGGCCGTTACGCCCAAATTGATTGAAACCATGGCCAGCCTTGCCAGAGGCGGCGTGGGTTTAATTATTACCAGTCATGCCTACGTTGAGCCGGCAGGCCAGGCGGGTCCGATGCAATTGGGTGTCCATAAGGATGAACTTATTCCCGGACTCCGGGAAATGACCAGGGCGGTGCACGATTACGGCGGTAAAATAGTGCTGCAGCTTGCCCATGCCGGTAGATATGCAGCTAAAAAACTTACCGGATTGACTCCGGTGGTTGTTTCAGAGGTGCCAGGGAAGGAATATCATGAAATAACAGCGCAGGAAATACAGAATTTGGCTACCGCCTTTGCCGCCGGGGCAAGGAGGGCTAAGGAAGCCGGCTTTGATGGAGTACAAATACATTCTGCCCACGGCTACCTGCTTAGCCAGTTCCTATCCCCGTACTTCAACCAACGTAAAGACGAATACGGTGGTGACATCAAAAACAGGTCCCGGGTCCATAGACAAGTTTATAAGGCTATCAGGGATGCTGTCGGTGACAACTACCCGGTTCTTATTAAGTTGAACTGCAGTGATTTTGTTGATAACGGGCTTACCCTGGACGACTCCCTTCAGGTTGGGCGTATGCTGGCTGATTTAGGGCTGGATGCGATTGAATTAAGCGGTGGCCTGCTTAGCAATGCCAAACTCTCCCCCAGCAGGTACGGGATAAAAACCGGGGATGATGAGGCATATTTCCGGGAAGAGGCTCGCCGGTTTAAGAAAGCCATTAATATTCCGCTAATACTGGTTGGCGGCATGCGTTCATTTCAGGTAGCTGAACGCCTGTTGGGAGAAGGAACAGCAGATTATATCTCCATGAGCCGGCCGCTAATCAGGGAACCGAATTTGATTAACCGGTGGAAATCCGGCGACTACAGCAGGGCGGAATGCATATCTTGCAACGGTTGCTTTAAAGCTGCCGCGCTGGGTAACGGAGTATATTGTGCAGCCAAGAAAAAACAACAAGGTCAATAAAAGGCATGATCCGGCGACTACCTCGCTTCCCCACCAGCAGGCATGCTAAAATTACATGGTTTTTATATTATATCAACACCCAACACTGACTCCATCTGCTGCAGTGCCCACCGGTGGGCCTCTTGGTCGAAACTGGCCACCCCGTCCCGGTGTACCACCACCTGATAATCGCGGTTGCAAAGCTCTTCCACGGTATAAAGCACACATATATTGGTGCAAACCCCGGTAACATGCACTTCGTCGGGTTCAATCTCGTTCAATATCTGTTCCAGGCCGGTATTGAAAAAACCGCTATACCGGTTTTTGTACACTTTATAAACCGTTTCCCCGGGCGCTGCACAATCAACCAGCTCGGCTATAACTTCAGCACCCGGGGTGTCCTTGATACAGTGGGCGGGGAAACGTTTGAACTCCAGATCATCCGGTGCGTGGGCATCCATTATAAAAATTACCGCCTCCTGCCGGGAAACAAATTCTTTCACCAGTGCGGCCACCTTGTCCACTATCTTGACCGCCTCCGGGCCGCTGTACAGGGCACCGTCCTCCCTGATAAAGTCGTTTAGCATGTCCACCACCAGCAAAACTCTGCCGGGCATAACATCCACCTCCTGCTAACTATTGATATCTTTCTAAGCGCCGTTATTTGGCGCTAAAAAATTCTCTAAAAAGTATAGCAAATACCAGGTTATTTTGTGAAAGGCGTAACTTGCCTAAAAATAAAAGTTATCATCATTTAATAAATCCCTTGGTTTTTTTCCAAAAACAAAAATCTTCTTAATTTATCCATGTCATTAACATTCTAACACAATTTCGCTGTCATTTAAGATGGTGTTAGTTGCCATCTTCATTTTGACCGTGTCCCGCTTTGGCCAATTCTTCCTCCAGAACCTGGATTGCCCCGCTGATGCGGTGCAGCACGGTCCTGATATTTTCCGCCCGGGCCTCCAGTTCGGCCAGCGTTTTTTGTCCGGATTCGAATTCGGCTTTGAGCTCACCCAGTCTTTTTTCCAATTGCTCTTTCATCATGTCCTCCTGTTCAAGCTTCTTAGTGCTTAACTTGCTACCATTTTACACCGGGTATCCTGAAAGAGTATAAATCGCCATTATAATCTTTCCAGAAAAAATGCAGGTTTGGAGTGTTATTCGGTGGTGAAGAAGAGTGTATCCCTCCCAGGATAAAGGAACCATTGGGCATAACACTTAGATCAGAGGTCTGTCTTTCAAACTGAAAAACCACGGATTTCGCACCTAATAAAAGGCTGCCATTGGGATGAAACGCAATAATTTGCCCGTACATTCTAACCCGATGGGCACCGATAAACTCTGCGGCTGCCGTGTCCGGCCGGCGATGTACCGGATCTCGACGGAAAGCACGCCCTCCAGCTGCGTTATCGTAACACCCTGGATCTTCTCGACGGGCAGAAGCTGGCCTGCCTGTTTTTCCTCCAGGCGTCTGATCTCGAGTTTAGCAAGAAAAATATTCCTTGGCGTAGCGGGGATCTCGTATGGTTCGGCCTTGTTCTTGATCCATTTCCCGGTTAAATCCGCCTCCAGGTCAATCTCCTTGCGCCTGGCTTTCTCTTCAGCCTGCCGCTGAGCCTCCTTAACCTGTCGCCTGGTCTCCCGGGCGGAATCCCGCCCGCGGTAGCGCATGGTGCCATCACGGATCATCCGGATTTCGTCAGCCCGGTCAAATTTATCGAACATCGCGTCGTAATACGTGGTATCGCTAAATACTCCTTTCTTGGTCTGCTGCAGGCTATCAAAAATCCAGTCCAGATAGCCGCTGGCCATTGATCCCCGCCCGGCCTAATGCCAAAGGATTGCGATAACCCGCTCCTCGACGCCTTCAGTATAAAAAAAACTGTCGAGCTCGTCCTTGATGCGTTTGATGTCGCGCTGCAATTCACCGGCCAGGTGGGACTGGACCATCGCCTGGTTGCCGGCCGGCTGTGGATCTCCCGGCCGGTAACGCTCGTCCGGCCGCGGTGCGCGCCCCTGCAGCCGGCCGGCGCTTTTTTCCTTTTGCTGTTGCGTAAGAATAAAACAGTGTTTTGCCTGGTGCTAAGCTCCCTGCCGACACTTACCGCCACAGCAAGCGCGGCTTGGGACGGGCTCTGTGAGTGCTTCGCCTGCGTGTGGCGGATATTGGCGGCGGATACGATGCTGCAACAGATGCAAAGAGTTAGACAAGTAATAGATGGCAAAAGGAGATATGTATCAATGAATCAATTAACTAACAGAGTTAAATCAATTCTTATGGAAACGGCAAGAAACCTTGGCATACAAGTATTGGAGACACCGTTTCTAAATTATTATGACGCAGGAATTTATGGACTTTATACCCGCTACAAAGGCGTAGATGTGATAATTATTTCCTCAAATGTTTCTCAGGAAGAGCAAACATTTACACTGGCGCATGAACTGGCTCATTATATTTTACATAGAGAGGATCTTAATGATAGGTATTGCAGGTACCGCTACTGGAACGATAATAGATACCAGAATAGAAAAGAAGCAAGCTAATTATAATCAGATCATTTTCCAATAATCCTCTACATATTATAACAGTTGGAGCGTTCAGTATACCGCCCCGGATAACCCTGACCGTAAAAGACGCACTGGGGAATACCGACACCGATTTTGACGGAGATAATATTAACATCACCATAACCGGCGTAACGGTAGCGCCGGATAACAGCTATGGCAGCTTCAATGGCACAACACTAGTTGCAACATCCGCCGGAGCAGGCCAAAAAAGGTTTTCACATTTTGCTCACACCAAATACTCCACCTTGGCCTCCGGAAAATACTTATCCAACTTACCCCGGAACAGCTCGTCCATCTCCTCCAGCGTTGACTTTGGATAACGTACTTTCCGTAACCCTTAAGCCATAATAAAAACCCCGCAAATCTTTTTGCTAAGAGTTGCGGGGTTTTCATCTGTACATCTTATGGATTTACGATTATGATTACATAGCAAAATTTTGTTTCCTTTAACCATTCTCATCTTTCATTCAAATTAATCTCAACTTCTAATCATATATTCTCTCAACTTTTATTCAAACCAGCACACTGAATAGGGTGTGCAGGTAAATTACTCCACCGTTACGCTTTTGGCCAAGTTTCTGGGCTGGTCAACATCGCAATTCCGGGCTACGGCCATATGATAGGCCAGAAGCTGCAGCGGTATTACCGCCAGCACCGGGGCGAGAACCTGGTGGGTGCGGGGAATATACATGACCTGGTCGGCTTCTTTGGCCACCTCTTCCAGGCCCCGCATGGCCACAGCCACCACAACGGCATCCCGGGCCTTGACTTCTTTAATGTTGCTGAGCATCTTTTCAAACAAGTCGGCCTGGGTGGCCAGGGCTATAACCGGCACATCCTTTTCAATCAAAGCCAGAGTACCGTGTTTAAGTTCACCGGCGGCATAGGCTTCGGCGTGGATATAAGAGATTTCCTTGAGTTTTAATGAACCCTCCATGGCCACGGCATGATCCAGGCCCCGCCCGATGTAAAACACGCTGCCGCAGTTGCTGTACTGCCGGACAAAGTTTTCAATATCACTACCGTTTTCTAAAACAGCGCTCACTTTACCGGGTAATTTGCGCAGCTCGGCAACAATTTCAGCCGTTTCCCCAGGCCCCAGGGCACCGCGCTGCTGGGCCAGATATAAACCAATGAGGTACATGCAAACCAGCTGGGTGGTATAAGCTTTGGTGGAGGCAACGGCAATTTCCGGCCCGGCCCAGGTGTAGAGAACGTCGTCGGCCTCCCGGGCCACGGAGCTGTCCACTACATTGGTTACGGCCAGCACCCGGGCCCCTTTGCGCTTGGCTTCCCGTAGGGCTGCCAGGGTGTCGGCGGTTTCACCGCTCTGGCTGACCACAATCACCAGGGAATTGCGGTCCAAAAGGGGGTTTCGGTAGCGAAACTCCGAAGCGATATCCACTTCCACCGGGATACGGGCCAGGGATTCTATGATATGTTTACCAACCAGGCCGGCATGATAGGCTGTGCCGCAGGCGGTAATAAAGATTTTATTCATTTCCCGTAGCTGTTCTTCCGGAATGTTGATCTCCTTTAGCGTCACGCCACTGTCACCCGCGGCAATGCGCCCGCTTAAAGTATCCTTGATCGCCCGGGGCTGCTCGTGAATTTCCTTGAGCATAAAGTGGGCGTAACCATCCTTTTCAGCCTGTTTGGCCTCCCATTTAACGGTATATATTTGCTTTTCCACCGGTTGGCCGTTTCGACCCAGCACCTGCACCCGGTCCCGGGTGAGCACGGCTATTTCACCGTCCTCCAGTATATAGGTCCGGCGGGTATGGGCCAATAGCGCCGGGATATCAGAGGCCAGGAAGTTTTCCCCTTCCCCCAGCCCCACCACCAGCGGGCTATCGTGGCGGGCGGCCAGCAGTTGATCGGGTTCGTCCAGGGACAAAACCACAGCAGCGTATGAGCCATCCACTTTTTCAAGTACCCGCTGCATGGTTTCCACCAGGTCCCCCGTGTATAGCTCTTCAATTAAGTGGGGCAGCACTTCGGTATCGGTTTCGGAGCGAAACACATGCCCCTGAGAAATCAGCTGTTCCCGCAGGTTAAGGTAATTTTCTATGATACCGTTGTGCACCACCGCAAATCGCCCGGAACAGTCCAGGTGGGGGTGGGCATTGGCGTCACTGGGCCGGCCATGGGTGGCCCAGCGGGTATGCCCGATACCCACAGTGGATGTGGGCATGCTTTCGTTCATTTGCGCCCGCAGTCCAATAAGTTTACCTGTTTTCTTTTGCAGCTTGATAACGTTATCCCCAAGCACCGCGATACCAGCGGAATCATAACCACGGTACTCCAATTTTTGTAATCCGTCCAGCAATATGGGCGCCGCCTGGCGGCCCCCAATATATCCTACAATGCCACACATGCATTAAAACCTCCGTTCCCACGCTTAAATACTATAAAGATTGACCTATTTTACATATGTTGTGGGCGTTATATATAGTGTGGTAAACAGGCATAAAAATAACCGTCAAAAGGGCATACCACTCCCGACGGCATTAAACCGGTATTCCTGCCTTTGACTGGTCATCCGGCATCCTTTGTCCCCGCAGTTACCCGCGGGTTTTGTAATACCTTTAACGGTCATGACCGAACCGGGGAGCACCCGCCGAAATTTCGATAAACTCCCCCCTCGTCAACCCGGCAAAACGGGTTCTGGCGCTTTCCATTTAATTGTCGTCCGCCCGGGAGATATATTACAATGGCAGCAGGTAATTTGTTTATCACCACCTTTTTGGTCTACCGGGCAGTGCTGCCCAAAAGAGCAACCTCCCGGCAGAATTATAATTAACATCATACCTTATCCCTGTTTCCTCTGCACTGTAAAAGTTTTTCCATCACAGCTGATATAAAACATGTTTAACTATTAAAAAGCTGAAATACTAAAGATTCCTTATAATTCCTTAATCAAATTAACCAGTTCACCCACCACGACCTTTAGCTGCTCCATATCCCGGCCCTCCGCCATTACCCGCACCAGCGACTCAGTGCCCGAAGGACGCACCAGCACGCGGCCCTGGCCGGCCAGGCGTTTTTCCATTTGAGCAATGCTCTCTTTAAGCGCCGGGCTGGTCATCACCTGGTGTTTATCTGCCACACGGACGTTTTCCAAAAGTTGCGGCAAGCGTTCCATTTGTGACGCTAGCTCGGCCAGATTACGCCCGGTGGATTTTATCACCATCAGCAGTTGGAGTGCGGTGAGCACACCGTCACCTGTGGGGCTGTGATCCAAAAACAGTATATGGCCGGATTGTTCGCCGCCCAAAATCGCCCCGCTGTGCAGCAGTTCCTCCAGCACGTAACGGTCCCCCACCTTGGTCTGCAGCACCTCAATACCAGCTTCCCGCATGGCCAGGTGCAAGCCCAGATTGCTCATCACAGTTACCACCACGGTATTTTGGGGCAGCCGGTTTTGAGCTTTTAAGTGCCTGGCGCAAATAACCATAATCTGGTCACCGTCCACCAGGTTACCCCGGTGGTCCACAGCAATCAGCCGGTCGGCATCTCCGTCGTGGGCCAGGCCCAAATCTGCACCGTGATACACCACCGCATCCTGGAGCTTTTCCGGGTGGGTGGAACCGCACCCGGCATTAATATTCACTCCGTCCGGAGTGTTAAAAATGGGGATAACCCTGGCCCCAAGTTCCTCCAGCACCCGGGGGGCCACCCGGTAAGCCGCGCCGTTGGCGCAGTCCACCACTATTGTAAGCCCGCTTAAATCACCGGTAACGGTCCCTTTAAGAAAATCAATATAACGATCATCGGCATCCGTCACCCTTTGTATCCGGCCCACACCTGCTCCCACCGGTGATGGTAATTGGGTGCTGCCATCCGTCAGTAACTGTTCAATTTGCTGCTCCCTGTCATCGGGTAGTTTATAGCCGCTGGGGCCGAAGAATTTAATGCCGTTATCTTCCACGGGGTTGTGCGAGGCTGATATTACCACACCCCCGGCGGCATTCAGTTCCCTGGTCAGCAGTGCTATGGCGGGTGTGGGAATAACCCCCACCGTTAATACATCTACGCCGGTGGAACAAATACCGGCGGCCAGGGCTGCCTCCAGCATATCCCCGGAAACACGGGTGTCACGACCCACCACCAACCGCTTGGGCAGATTGTCTCCCGCCAGCACGTGTGCCCCGGCCCGGCCCAATTTATAAGCCAGCTCGGGGGTGAGATCCTTATTGGCAACGCCACGCACACCATCGGTGCCGAATAACCGTGTCATTAATACATTACCTCCTGAAATGCGATAAACAGTTAATTGAAGCCCTTGACATTTTTGCAATGAAAATGGAAATTTTTACGTGCAGATACATAAAGTATATACTTTCGTTATCTATGTGTCAATTTACCGAAAAATAAACAAGAATTAGCCTTTAAAGTATGTTCACGCACAAGCCGGCCAACATAGAAGACTCCAGCCAACTTAGAGATTGATATAGAGATTATTGGTGAAACCAGTACAGCACCTGGCACGGACTTGTCGAACAGTCACTTTAATTGACGGTCAATTGGTTAAACCAGCGCTTTATATAATATGCCCCACGCCTCGCTGTCGTTCAAATGCATCTTTTATCAATCATATTCGTTACAAACCGGCCTGGCTCACCTTAACGCCGTTTTCCAGCCTGACCAGGCTAAAATCCGTCAACTGCTCCCGGGCGGCGGCCACAATATAATCATGGCAGGTAAAAAATATTATCTGCTGTTTTTGGGCCATTTTTTTAATTACCTGCCAGGCGCCCCGCATGCGACCGGCATCAAAATCAACCAAAATATCATCCAGTATGATAGGCATGGGGGCAACCACCGAGCTAAAGTGTTCGGCCAGTGCCATGCGCACCGCCAGGTAAAGTTGACCCGCCGCCCCCCTGCTGAGGAACCGGGCGGGCACCCGGCTCCCCCCCGGCTCTTCCACCACCAAACCGGTTGTTTCCCCCACCGGGGCCACCACCCGGGTATATCGCCCCCGGGTCATGGGACCGATTAGCCGGGAAGCCCGGGCCAGTACGGCGGGCTGGCGCTCCCGCTCGTGTTTTTCCCTGGCCATCTCCAGCAGAGCGGCACACAAGACCGTCACCTGCCAGTGCCTGGCCCGGGCCGCCAGCCTTTCCCGCAGCATAGCCCGTTGCTGCCTGGCCCGGGCTAATTCCTCACCGTTTTCCAGCACCTGCAACTGTTGTTTTATGGCCGCAGACTGATCACCCAACCGGGCCAATTCATTTTCAGCCCGCGCCAAAAATTCTTCTAAAGCCCGGAGCTGGGCTTCATGTTCCCCCCTGGTAGTGTTGACCAGTTCTTCGTGCAATTCCTGCAGGTCCCCGGCCGATCCGGCAATATTCAAAAGCTGCCCTCCAAGGGTTTCAATCCGGTGTTCCAGTTGCCGCAACTCCCGGTAAAAGGCCATACGGCGTCGAAAATCCTCGGTGTCACCGGCATCAACAAGGTCCAGAAGTTCCTGAATATCCTGCTCTATAGCGGCCAGATTGTCCAGCGCCAGTTTTTGCCCTTCCCGCGCCTCCTGCAACTCTTCCTCATATCTCATGCACCGGGCTTTACCCTCCAACTGCTCATTCAACAAATTAGCCACATGCGTAATATAGCCCGCCACATGGTTTCGGGAAGGCCTTGTCTGGCCTAACTTCTCCGCCAGTGCAATAACCCGGTCTTCATATTCCCGCACCATTACGGCCGCCTGTTCCAGTGTCTTTCTTTCCGCCTGCAGGCCCCGGAGCCCGTCGGCAATCCTTTCCACCAGGGTCAAGAAATCTGCGGCCGCCCCGGTGTCCAGTAACGGCAGTCCCCCGTGACTCAACCACTGTCGCCACTCGTCTTCCAGTTTTTCCCGTGCTTTTTGGAGATCAGCCTGTTCCTTCTCCACCTGTAGCATTTCCCCGGTAGCCCGGGATAACGCCCCGGCGGCCTGTTCCAGACGGGCAAGTAATTCACGTCTTACGCGCCGGGTTTCCAACTCTCCCAACAGGCGCTGCCTGAGCCCGGGGATATCCTCCCGGGCCAGGGTTTCACGCCCGTTTAAAGCTAATGCCAACCGGCGCAGCCTGTCCACCCCGGCGGTTATTTCATTATTCAAGCGTGCCAGTTCCTGCTCCGCTGCGGCCCGGGCCTTTTCCAGCGCGGCGATTTCACCGCGCAATTCTTCCGCCCGGCTGTGGCGTTCCCTGGCCTGTCCCGCCAGTATGCCATAAAGCAATACAGCCAGGCCAATACCACCGCCCATAATTAATAAACCCAATGCCGTGTGGTGCAATGCAACTCCGGCACCCAGGCAGCCCAACAGCACCGGGGCCAACACCGGCCAGAGCGGCTTTTTAGCGCCTGCAGCCTGTCCCAGTGATGTTTCCAGCCTCTGCCTGCGCTCATTAATTTCTGCCAGTTTATTTTGCTGTATATCCACCATAAACCGGTGCCGTTGCTGTTGTTCCAGTTCAACAGCCGCCTGGTCCAGCATCTCCAGTCTTTGCTCCGCTGTTATACCGTTATCATCAAGGGGCGCGGGCAGTGCGGCCAATTGGGAAGCAAAGGCCTCCTTAGTTGCCTTTAGCCCGGTCAATTCCCTGCGGACACCGGACAGCCGGGCGGAGCAGTCCGCAGTTTTTTGCTCCAGGGACATGAAACGGCGGCTGAAATCATCCACCTGCCTCCTTACGGCCAGGGAGGTGTCCAACTGCATGAGCTTGTTTTCATTCCAGCCCGGCCCCAGGGAGGATAGTTTTTCCTGTACCGCCCGCTCTCCCTCCGTAACCCTTGCCTTTAGCTCCGCCAGCATTTGCTTTTTTTCCAGGTACAGGGAGCGCTCCCCGGTTAATTCTTCAATTTCGGCGGCACAGGCCAGTATTTTCTCATCCACTTTTATGTCGGCCAGCCTGGCAGCTATGGCCTGCACCTTTTTATCCCAGGCCCTTATCTCGGCCTGTTTTTCATCACGCCTGGCCTCAAGGCTGCTCAGCCGTTCCATACCGTCGTCAGGAAATTGTGTAGCCGGTGTAAAGCCGGCCGCCACCCGTCCTTTGGCTACCAGGCATTGCTGCAATTCATTCCAGGGAGCCCGGGCTTTAAGCAGGTTATCCAGTCGGCGCAGGCGCCTTTGCCCCTCATCCCTTTCGGCCCGGAGGCGGTCTTTTTGGCCTTCCAGCTCCTTTAATTGCTGCTGCAAAGTATTGTATTGTTCAGGCTGCTGTTCCAATTCTTTTATTTGCCGGTCCAGGGCATCCAATTCACCCAACAGCTTATTTAATACCGGTGCCCTTCCCCGGGGTTTAAACAATGTACCGGCGGTCTTGTCCAACCAGGCGGCGGCACCGGCCAAGCGCTGCGGTCCTGTGCCCGTGCCCGCACCGTAAATATGAGCACTGACCTCGTCCCGGGCCAAATCTTCCAGTTTGCGCAGTTCATCCATGCCGAAGGCAAAAATATTTTTAAACAACGCCGGGCTCACCCCCCGGAGAATACCGGTCTTTAAAAGCTCTTCCCCGGCGCGGCTGCCGTCGGGCAACTCCACCACCACCCGGCCGTTGCCCCGCCCGCTGCGTTTTACCCGGTAGATTTCACCGCCTTCCTCTAAAAGCAGCCACCCGCTATTGGGCCTGTCTCCCACCGGCTCGCCATGGACGCCCTCGGACTTGTAACCAAAAAGCACGGCCCGGATAAAAGAAAGCAATGTGGACTTACCCGCTTCATTCAAACCGTATATCAGGCATGGACCGGGGCTCAGTTCCTCTTCAGTGAGCGAAAAATCATGCAGCGGCCCGTAATTCTCTATATGTACTCCCACCAGTCGCACAGTTAATCAATCATTCCCTTCCTCGTGCTCCCAGAGCAAATCCAGCGCCAAATCTTCCGCTGCCTCCAGCAGCGCATCAAACTCCTCGTCACCCGGCAGCGGTATGTACCGGGCCATCCGGTGGTGCAGCGGTGCCAGAGCCTGTCGAAGCAGTTCCCGCACATTATTACCCGTCCCGCCGGTACCGGAAGATTCCCGGGCCTGCCGGCTGATGACCAGCAAATCTCCCAGCAGTGTTTCGCTATCCCGCAGTTGTTCCTTGTCCACCAGCAGTTTAGTGCTGCACCGGATAGATTCCGGCCACACAAAGCTGCCCCCGGGCCCGGCAAACCGGCCGCGCATTTCTTCCAGTATACCTTCCAGTACCCCGGCATGCTTTAATGACCGGTGCAATGCACCGCGCCCGTTTAGTTCCAGCCGGGCCACCACTGATCGCCCGCCATGCTGGTGACGCAACAGGGCCAGCCGCTCATCTATTTTATCCAACAGTTCCTGTTCCGTGGCCAGGCCATCTATAGGCACCTGCACATGCTCCCAGCGCACACAATCCACCGGCAAAAACTCAAGCGCAGTAGCGCCGCTATCCTGTACCCGTACCAGGTAACAGCCCCGGGCTCCGGTTTCCCGGGGATGGCGCCCCTGGGTGTTGCCGGGATAAACAATCCAGGGATTTTGCTTATATAGCAAATTACGGCGGTGCACATGTCCCAGCGCCCAGTAATCAAAACCCGCTTGCACCAATTCTTGTAGATGGCAGGGGGCATAATTGGCGTGTTCGGTATCTCCCCCCACGTTGCAGTGCAGCACGGCCACAGCAAAGGGTGCATCCGGCTCGCGCTTAAAGAGAGCGGCATAATTTTCGCAAACATCCCGCCGGGGATAACTGATTCCGTATACCCGGGCTATTTCCCGCTCGCTCCGTATCACGGGCCAGGCCGCCACCTCACCCGCAGGGAAAAAATAGACATTGCCGGGCCAGGTCAGAGCAGCCCGTCGCCCATCATCATGGTCGTGGTTACCGTGGGCGACAAAAACGGGGATTCCCGCTTCGGCCAGCCGCTCCATGGCACTCTGGAAACGCAACTGTGCCCTTAGACTGCGGTCCGTAAGGTCATAGATATCCCCTGCCAGTACAAGAAAATCCACCCGGTATAAAAGGCAGGCCCGCACTATGTTATCAAGGGCTGTAAAGGTACAGTCCCGTAGCTGCCGGAGCACGTTTTCCCGGGTATCCGGGTCTGCAAAATCTATTTGGTCGTAACCCCGGAAAGGGCTGTCCAGGTGTAAATCCGCCGCGTGAATAAAGGAAAAACCAGCGTTCACAAAAACACCCCGTTATTACCTCAAGGATATGCCAACATTTTGTTGTTTTCCCCCCAACCAATCCCGGTTGAAACTTTTGGGAAAACCAGTTAAAATGTTTAGCAGAAAGGAGCATAGATTATGTCCGATAGAGTACGTTTTACCATTGCATTTATCATGCTGGCCATTGCCGCCTACATTTATATTACCAAAGTACCCCATTAAACACTGCCGGTAAGCCGTTTTTAACAACTAATAAACGGTTTATTTGACCTGTTCATTATACACCCTTCATTTACATTCTGCATCCTGGAGAACAGAAGGGATGTAGTATTAAGCCCATGGAACCCGGGGGCAATTTGGCCGGCATTTTTTCCAGCAGTTCCACCGCGCTCACCCCCGCCTGCCGGGCCAGGTTTTGTTCATGCCTGGCAAGTTCCTCTTTTAACCAGGATACCAGCCGGAAGCCACGATATATCTACATCTCCATATTGGACTTTTTTTCATTGCTTTTCGCTCCCAATAATACGTAAAGTCGAAAAAAAACTTTATCCAAAATGTTAAGTATATTATAATATGTTAAATAATTAACAAAGTATATACATCTTTTCCCACTTAATACTATTGTTATAATAAAATATAGCCCTTATTAAGGGCTAACGGGCTAGACCAAAACTAACGAAAAGGAGTTGACTTATGAAAACCATCTCGGTGTATGGAGTAAATAAAAACAGCGGCAACACCACAATAGCCGTAGAATTGGCTTTAATCAGCCAAAAAAAGGGTCTCAAAACACTACTGGTGGACCTGGATATTCATACCGGTAATGTTACAAAACGACTTAAGCTTAACCGGCACCCCAATATCAGTGACTGGTGCGAAGATATTTACCTGGCCTGCAAGGAAACATCCATCATCAATATAAAATATACCCAGGACCAGTGGTTACAGTTTCTACAAAGGCATTCCTCAGGCCTGGACGTCTTGACCAGCAGTTCGAATAAAAAACTGCCTGGTTACGGCAACATTTATTATGAAATCAAAATCATTTATAACTCCCTGATAGACAGCGATTATGATGTCATCGTATTCGATATGAGTAATATTCCCACCAGTTTCAGCTATATGGTTTTGGAAGACGTGGATTTACCCATACTGGTGGTGGACACATTCAGATATAATTTAAAGCTGCTGAAGCATTTTATCTGGGATCTTGAAGATGTGCATTTTCCGGTAAACAAACTGAAGCTACTTTTTAACCGGGAAGCCTCCCCGGTTGAGGACCTGCCGGAAACTGTAGCCCAGGATTTTAAACTACCTGTTTTGGGCGTGCTACCCGAGGTACAACCGGAACGGGAATTCTGTGACGCGGATGAATTTAACAAAAGGCTATCGGAACTATTTGACAAATTCATGGGATTACCTTCGTAAACATTGTATGCCATTGGAAAGGAGCTGTCCGAACCGGCGGTCCAAACACTAAGAGCATTGAGTCCCGGCCCAATGCTCTTAGTGTTTTTTAGAACTATCTGTGCGCAAAAAATCCCGGGCTCATTAACTAAGAAGTCCGGGACGCATATATGCTACTCACCTGCATCTTCAGTATTTTCTTCCTCTTCCGGTGGCTGTGGCGGTTCTGTTTCCTGCGGTACAATGGGCAATGTAATATGCACCCGGTCAGGCTTTACTGATGTAGCCCCGTCGGGCAGTACCAGCACCACTTCCCTGGCCACGTCCTCGGTGGCACCAGAAATATCTACCTTTAATGATTGCACCTCTGCGAGGTTTTCAATTACCTGCCGGGGCCCGGTCACCCACACTAAAGCAGGCTGCACCAGAATCTCGCCCACCTCATAGCCTTCACCCGGCGCACCGGTAAGATTGATCCGCACCGGCAGTTCCCTGGCGGGCAGTGCCGTCACCGGCACAGTTACCGATACCCGGCCGGG
The DNA here is from genome assembly GCF_008124625.1 of Desulfallas thermosapovorans DSM 6562. Lineage (NCBI taxonomy): Bacteria > Bacillati > Bacillota > Clostridia > Eubacteriales > Desulfallaceae > Desulfallas > Desulfallas thermosapovorans. The sequence continues at coordinate 50,592 of NZ_VNHM01000015.1, read as the reverse complement.
GCTGACGGTTACACCCTTAACACCTGTTTGCAGGGCCACATCCCGTACCAGGGTATCCTCCGCTCCGGATACATCCACCGTCACCCCCACACGGTTGATTTCAGCCAGTAGTTTGCTTGGTCCGTGCAGAGTTACCACCGGCGGTTCCAATACAGGGTCTCCCCTTTGCAAGCCCTGGGCAACCCTACCCTTAAAATTAAGTGTCACCGGTACGTTTTTTTGGGTTATCCGGTCGGTCAGGACCTTTACTGTCCGGGGCGTCACCTGCAGCAGCTCAACTCCCGGCGGTGTGGTAACCTGTACGGGCAGTTCCCATTCCCCTTCGGCAACCCCCATCAAATTGACCTGGGCGGTAAAATCACCCGCCCCCAGAGCGGAACCGATGGTCCTGGGTCCTTGCACCCTTATATGCACCTTTTCCGGCAGCCCGCTAATTACATAACCTTCGGGTTTCCCCTGTACTGCCAGTGGAATGTGGTAATTTCGGCTCATTAGCGGGTTTTGCTCGTTGGTTACATACACCCACAGCAACAGAGCCATAAAAAGGGCCAGTATTTTTATGGAATTATCCCGCCAGCGAAAAGCCATCAAGGTATCACCTCCACTGCCAGATTGAGGACAGGGCACTACGGGTGGTGGTGGGCTGCAAAAACTTAACCAGCAGTTCGTGTAAACCCGCCTCATTTAAACGCCGGTAAAGGGTCCCTTCCAGAGCCATGGACACAATTCCCGTTTCTTCTGAAACCACCACCGCCAGGGCATCCGACTGTTCCGTCACCCCCACGGCGGCCCGGTGCCTGGTACCCAGTTCCCTGCTTAACTCCCTGCTTTCGGATAGCGGCAGAACACAAGCCGCGGCCACCAGCCTATCCCCCCGGATAATGGCGGCACCATCATGCAGCGGTGACTTGTTGATAAAAATATTCATCAGTAGCTCGGCGGATACTATACCGTCCACCTTGATGCCGGTGTCTGCCAATTCCTGCAGACCGGTGGCCCGTTCTAAAATAATCAGTGCTCCGGTCCGGGTGCCGGACATATTCTGCACAGCCCGGACCACCTCATTAATCAGGGCACTACGGTCACCCTCGGCCATCTGGGTCAGCGGGCGGGAAAAGAAATCACCTCCGCCCAGTTTTTCCAAAGCCCGGCGTAATTCCGGCTGGAAAACAATGGGCAGCGCCACCACCAAGCCGGTTAAGGTATACCTGAGCAACCAGTGTACTGTATGCAAATTAAGCAAACTGCTCACCGCAGTGGCCACCAGCAGCACCGCCAAACCTTTAATCAACTGCACAGCCCGGGTATCCCGGATCAGCAGCATCAAGCGGTACAGCACAAAGGCCACGATTAAAATATCGATAACACTGACTATATTAAATACATCCAGATTGAAATTAAGATTGTCCTTAAGTGCCCTGAGGTAGTCCATATTTGTACCTCCGTAAAACAACCGGCTTTACCTGTTTTATATTTTAACACATGGCCTGTGAAAAAACCGTCAATAATCACTAACTGCAAAAAATCAGCTTTACCTGTAAAACGACCTGGCTTTTATTTTTCATCCTTTAACATATTCTCTGCCGCCAGCAAAGCCGCCCGGTATACACTTTGCACCGGCACGCCGTGCTCCCTGGCCCTGGCCCGGCAATCTTCATACTCCGGAGCGTACCTTAAGGGCCGTCCCCCCGCTCCCTCCAGGGCCAGCTTAACCCGCAACGTGCCATAGCGGGTCTGTACCGTGATAAAATCCCGGTATAAACATGCCCGCCGTTCGGTGCGCAGGCGCACCCCCAGGGTGGAGGTTTCGGAAAAGATTATCTGCAGCAAAATGTCCTGTATATTCTCCCTGGCCAGCACCGTCAGCATAGTTCCGGGCCGCCCCTTTTTCATAACGACAGGCTGCAGATAAGCGTCCAGCGCCCCGGCCTCCAGCAGCCGGTCCAGCAGGTGGGGAAAGAACTCCGGGTTCATATCATCAATGGCGGTTTCCATAACCAGTACATCTTCAGTGTAAAACATATTACCCCTCCCGGATGTTAAAAAAGGCAATGCACACCACAACCTGTAACAGGTGAAGTATGATTGCCGGAGTTATTTAAAATCCAGTACCTCGTTTAGACTGCCGCTTCTTAAGCCATGCAGGTCCAGGGTAACATATTGGAAACCCAGACCCCGCAGGTGGCTTTGTACCATAGACAGCATTGGTTCGTTAATCAGGTCCCCCATTTTCCCGGCGGGAATTTCAATCCTGGCCAAAGGACCATGGTGGCGCAGCCGGATTTCGGAGAAGCCGGCCTCCTTTAAAAACTTTTCTCCTTCTTCTATCTGCCGCAATTTGATATATGTAATGGGACTGCCATATGGTATACGGGAGCACAGGCAGGGTGAGGATGGCTTGTTCCAGGTGGGCAGTCCCAAATCCCTGGAGATTTTTCTGATTTCCCGCTTGGTTAACCCGGCCATTTGCAGAGGACTTATAACATGCAATTCCCGCACTGCTTGCATACCGGGACGATAATCCCGAACATCATCGGCGTTGGAGCCTTCGGCGACAGTGCTTAAACCTTTTTCCCGGGCCAGGTCCAGTAACCGGGTAAGTATGGTACGTTTACAAATATAACAGCGGTTGGGCGGGTTGGCGCAAAAATCCGCATCGTCCATTAGCCCGCTGTCCTTAATGACTTGTAACCGGCAGTCCAACCGGGCGGCCAGTGACTGTACTTCCAATAGCTCTTCTTTTCCGTGGAAAGGGGCATGAAAGGTGACCGCCAGCACGTTGTCCCGGCCAAGGGTGTCCCTGGCCGCCTTGAGGAGCAGAGCGCTGTCCACTCCACCGGAAAAGGCCACCAGCATGCTATGACAGGTCTGTATATTTTTCGTTAACTGCCGGTATTTATGCTGTGCCATGTTACATATCCCCCAACCCAAGGAAAATTACCGGGCTTATCATCAGCATTTACCGCGAAATACGCCGGTAATTATTTTTTGGCTATCCACTTCGTCCTTGTTTTCTTTACGCAGCAGGCCATAGGCAATGCTGTCCACCAATGCCTCCCAGCTGGCTTCAATGATATTGGGGCTTACCCCCACCGTGCCCCAGGAGCAGTGACCGTCTCCGGTTTCCACCAGCACCCGCACCACGGCCCCGGTGCCGTCCTTTTCATCCAGCACCCGCACCTTGTAGTCATTTAGCTGCATGCCCGAGATTTCCGGGTAAAATCCTTCCAGCGCCTTGCGTAAGGCGTTGTCCAGGGCATTTACCGGCCCGTTGCCCTCGGCGGCGGTATGCACCACCTGGCCGTTAACATTAATTTTGATAATGGCTTCGGAATAAACAGTGCCGTCGCGCACCTCTATAAGCACCTTCAGGTTTTCCAGAGAAAAGGGTTCCCGGTAACCATAAAAGGCCTTGCGCAGGCGCAGTTCAAAGGAACCTTCGGCACCCTCGAATTGATAACCCTGGTTCTCCAGCTCTTTTAATTCCTCCAACAGCTGGCGGTTGGCCTCTTTGTCAACACCCAGCCCCAAATCCAGTTCCTGGTATTTATAAATCAGGTTGCTTAGACCGCTCAGTTCCGATACCAGCACCCGGCGCCGGTTACCCACCTTTTCGGGCTCAATATGCTCATAGGTGCGGGGGTTTTTCAACAGCGCGTTGACGTGCACCCCGGCTTTGTGGGCAAAGGCGCTGCCCCCCACATAGGGCTGGTTGTTCATATGGTGCATATTGGCCAGCTCGCTGACGAACCGGGACAATTCGGTGAGCTCCGCCAGGCTTTGTTCAGGAATGCTGGGCCTGTGGCATTTAAAGGCCAGGTTGGGTATGATGGAGCAAAGATTGGCATTGCCGCAGCGTTCACCGTAACCGTTAATGGTGCCCTGCACCTGGATTACCCCGGCCTGCACCGCCGCCAGTGAATTGGCCACGGCCAGTTCCCCGTCATTATGACAGTGTATCCCCAGGGGCACATCCAAAACCTTCTTTACCGCCACCACCGACTCATAAATCTCATTGGGCAGCCGGCCACCATTGGTATCACAAAGGATAATGCGGGAGGCACCTCCCTTTTTGGCCGCCTGCAGTGTGGCCAGGGCATATTCCGGGTTGGCCGCAAAACCGTCAAAAAAATGCTCGGCATCATAAAAAACTTCCATGCCCTGCTGTTTTAAATAAGCTACTGATTCTTCAATCATATTCAGATTGTCCTCCAGAGTGGTCAACAAAGCATGCCGTACATGGAAATCCCATGTTTTGCCGAATATGGTGGCTACCTGTACATTGGAACGGACAATTTGCTGCAAATTTTCATCCCGGTCGGCGGCCACGCCGGATTTTCTGGTGCTGCCAAAAGCACAGATGCGGGCATTTTTCAGTTGGTGTTCCTTAATCAGTTCAAAAAAACGCAGGTCTTTGGGATTGGAACCCGGCCAGCCCCCCTCTATGTAATGAAAACCCAGTTCATCAAGCCTGAGGGCTATTTTAACTTTATCCTTGGCGGATAATGAAATACCCTCCCCCTGAGTTCCGTCCCGCAAGGTAGTGTCGTATATCTCAACTCTTGGCAAGTCCATCTCCGTTCCTTTCTTCAATAATGAATATATACTGGTTACCCCGGGGTGATATGGTTAATTCTTCACCCCGGGACATCCGAAGTTAAAGGATATACACCCTTTTATTTTTATATATGGCTATTATGGTTACTTTAACAAACTTTAAGCCTGACCCCTATCAGCTCGGCCATCTCTTTGGTGCCCACCTGCCGCATTCCGGGCTGCATGATGTCGGCGGTGCGGTAGCCTTCCTCCAGCACGCGGGATACGGCCCGCTCTACCGAATTCGCTGCTTCGGGCAGGTTGAAAGAAAAGCGCAGCATCATGGCCACCGAAAGAATGGTGGCGATGGGGTTGGCCACGTCTTGCCCCGCTATGTCGGGGGCGGAACCGTGAATGGGTTCGTACAGTCCCACCTTGCCGCCCAGGCTGGCCGAGGGCAGCATACCGATGGAACCCGTCAACTGGGAGGCCTGGTCGCTCAGTATATCGCCAAACATATTCTCGGTGAGCAGCACGTCAAATTGTTTGGGGTAGCGTACCAGCTGCATGGCGCAGTTGTCCACCAGCATGTGGTTTAGTTCCACGTCGGGGTATTCACCGGCCATTTCCGACACCACTTCCCGCCACAGGCGGGAGCTTTCCAGTACATTGGCTTTATCCACCGACGTGAGTTTACCGCGCCTCTGGCGGGCCAGGTCAAAAGCCACCCGGGCCACCCGCACGATCTCGGCGGTGGTGTACTCCAAGGTTTCCACCACCTTGACACCGCCGTCCGGCAGGGTTTCCCGGTGCTTGGTGCCGAAATAGATACCGCCGGTGAGTTCCCGCACCACCATAACATCCAGGCCTTCCACCACTTCCCGCTTCAGGGTACTGGCATCGGCCAGGGCCGGGAAAATCACCGATGGCCGCAGGTTGGCAAATACCTCCAGGTGCTTGCGCAAGGGCAGCAGCGCCCCCACCTCGGGGCGCAGGTGCACGGGCAGGGAATCCCATTTGGGACCGCCCACCGCTCCCAATAGTACGGCATCCCCGGACAGGCAGAGCTGTAGTGTTTCTTCAGGCAGCGGAGTGCCCGTTTGATCGCAGGCACTGCCTCCAAAGGGGGCTTCCCGCAGCACAAACCGGACCCCGGTGTGCTGCTCCTGCACCGCTTGCAGCACATGCACGGCACCGGCGATTACCTCGGGGCCGATACCATCGCCGGGCAATAACGTGATTGTATACAAATTAATTTTCACTCCTTGTTTTACGCGGCGCGTATAAAGGCCGCACCGGACAACACCATTACTTTTTACTAAACCTTTGCCTCCCGCAGCCGCTGGGATACGTAGCCGATTAATCCCCCGGCGGCGATGATTTGCTGCATGAATTGGGGCACGGGGGTGGCTTTATAAGTCTCGTTTTTGGTCAAGTTTTTAATTTCGCCCCGGGCCGGGTCCACGGCCACCTGGTCACCTTCCTGGATGGCCCGGGCCGCTTCTTCGCTTTCGAAAATGGGCAGCCCGATATTAAAGGCATTGCGGTAGAATATCCGGGCAAAGGATTTGGCGATTACACAGCTTACCCCGGCCGCCTTGATGGCGATGGGGGCGTGTTCCCGGGAACTGCCGCAGCCGAAGTTTTTGCCGGCCACGATAATGTCACCGGGCCGCACTTTACCGGGAAACTGGGGGTCGGCATCCTCCATGCAGTGTTTGGCCAGCTCCGCCGGGTCGGAAGTATTCAAGTAACGGGCCGGTATAATGGCGTCGGTATCCACATCAGCGCCGAATTTCCAGGCCTTACCTTGCAGCGTCATATTATTCCACCTCCCAGGGGGCGGCTATACGGCCCAGCACCGCCGAGGCGGCGGCCACCGCCGGGTTGCACAGGTATACTTCACTTTCGGGATGCCCCATCCGGCCCACAAAATTACGGTTGGTGGTGGCCAGGGCCCGCTCGCCCCTGGCCAGAATGCCCATGTGCCCGCCCAGGCAGGGTCCGCAGGTGGGGGTGCTCACCGCCGCACCGGCCTCGATGAATTGTTCCACCAGTCCCTCCCGCAGCGCCTGCATGTATATTTCCTGGGTGCCGGGAATCACCAGCAGCCGCAAGTTGTCGTTTACCCGGTGCCCTTTAAGTACCCGGGCGGCCAGTTGTAAATCCGACAGCCGCCCGTTGGTGCAGGAACCGATGACCACCTGGTCTATGGTTACGCCTGTGGCCTCACTCACCGGGCGCGTGTTCTCGGGTAGGTGGGGGAAGGCCACCTGGGGCTCCAGCTTGCTCACGTCAATTTCAACAACTTTAGCGTAGCGGGCATCCGGATCGCTCTGGTAGAAGGTATAGGGTCGTTTGGCCCGGCCTTCCACGTACCGGCGGGTTATCTCATCCGGAGGGACGATGCCGTTTTTGGCCCCGGCCTCCACGGCCATGTTGGCCATGGTCAACCGCCCCTCTATATCCAGGCTTTCCACCGCCGGGCCGGTAAATTCCATGGCCATGTACAGTGCCCCGTCGACACCGATTTGACCAATGGTATAAAGTATCAGGTCTTTACCGCCCACCCAGCGGGGCAGCTCGCCATGATAAACAAATTTAATACTTTCGGGTACCTTAAGCCAGGTTTCCCCCAGGGCCATGGCCGCCGCCAAATCGGTGCTGCCCACCCCGGTGGAAAATGCCCCCAGGCCGCCGTAGGTGCAGGTGTGGCTGTCGGCACCGATGACCAGGTCCCCGGGCCCCACCAGGCCCTGTTCGGGCAGCAGGCAGTGTTCAACACCCATGCGGCCCACTTCATAAAAGTGAGTAAGCCCGTGCTTGCGGGCAAATTCCCGCAGGGCCTTAACCTGGTCCGCTGATTTAATGTCCTTGTTGGGCACGAAATGGTCGGGCACAATTACCACCCGCTCCCGGTCCCAAACGGTCTCCACGCCTATTCTTTCAAATTCGCGGACGGCCACGGGGGCGGTGATATCGTTACCCAGGGCCAGGTCAACTTTAACATTGATCAATTGCCCGGGTTCCACCCGGTCCACCCCGGCATGGGCGGCCAGTATCTTTTCGGTGATGGTCATGGCCATCATTTGTCACCCCTATTTTTCATCAGGTTGATTATTTTTTTCATAGATCATTTTATTTACCGCGTTAACATAAGCCCTGGCACTGGCTTCCAGCACGTCGGTGCTGATGCCCCGGCCCATGTACAGTTTATCCCGGTTGTTTTCAGCTATGCGCAAGGTAACTTCACCCAGGGCGTCTTTACCGGCGGTAATGGCATTAATACCCCAACTGGCCAGCCGGCAGCTGTAACCCGTGATTTTATCCACCGCCTTGCAGATGGCATCCACCGGGCCGTTGCCGCAGGCCGCCTCTTCCAGCAGTTCCTCGCCCCTGGTGAGGCCCACTGTGGCAGTGGGTACCACCGTGGTGCCGCTGCTGATGTGCAGGTAAGCCAGTTCATAGGTGGCAGGTACCTTGCGAATTTCATTTTCCACAATGGCTTCAATATCCTGGTCGGTGATCTCCTTTTTGCGGTCGGCCAGGCTCTTGAAGCGGCCAAAGGCTTTATTCAGCTCATCTTCATGTAAAACAAAGCCCAGTTCCACCAAACGGGAGCGAAAGGCGTGGCGCCCGCTGTGCTTGCCCAGCACCAGGTTGCTGTGGGAAAGGCCCACCATGGCTGGATTCATGATCTCATAGGTGGTACGTTCTTTAAGCACCCCATCCTGGTGAATACCTGATTCGTGGGCAAAGGCGTTCTTGCCCACCACGGCTTTGTTGGGCTGAATATCCATGCCCGTGAGTTTGCTGACCAGCTTGCTGGTGCGATATATTTCCTCGGTGTTGATACCCGTTTCCAGGCCGTACCGGTCCCGCCTGGTATACAGAGCCATCACGAATTCCTCGATGGAGGCATTGCCCGCCCTTTCCCCGATGCCGTTGATGGCCCCTTCCACCTGCCGGGCCCCGGCCAGCACCGCAGCCAGGGAATTGGCCACGGCCATGCCCAAATCGTCATGGCAATGCACGCTGACAATGGCCTTTTCAATACCTTTGGTGCGGGTCATAATATTGCGAATAAACTCGGTATATTCATCCGGGGTGGTATAACCCACCGTGTCGGGTATATTAATGGTGGTGGCCCCGGCCTCAATAACCGCCTCGAACACCCGGCACAAAAAGTCGGGATCGCTGCGGGAAGCATCCTCGGCGGAAAACTCCACATCGGCGGTGTAGCTTTTGGCACGTTTGACACCCGCCACGGCGGCCTGGAGTACCTGCTCCCTGGTCATGCGCAGCTTGTGCTTTAAGTGAATATCCGAGGTAGCGATAAAAGTGTGGATACGCGGCTGGTCGGCCTGCTTAACGGCCTCCCAGGCCCGGTCGATATCGGCAAAATTGGTACGGGCCAGCCCGGCCACGGTTACGCCTCGCACCTCCCGGGCGATGGCCTTTACAGCCTCAAAATCGCCCGGGGAAGTGATGGGGAAACCTGCCTCAATAATGTCCACACCCAGCCGGGCCAGTTGTTTGGCTATCTCCAGCTTTTCGCTGACATTCAAACTCACCCCCGGGGATTGTTCCCCGTCCCGCAAGGTGGTGTCAAAAATATACACCCGGTTGTTCATGTGGATCCCCCTTCATATTAGCAATCAATAGCTTCACTGATGGATTTACCGGCCAGCACCATGGGGTTGACGTTTTCCTCGGCGCTAACCAGACAATTAATCAAAACCGCTCCAGGCTCGTCTAGGGCCCGGGGCAGCAAACTATCCACTTCTTCATTGGTGCGTAAAGTATAACCCTTGATTCCGTACGCCTGGGCCAGGGTTTCAAAGTCCGGGTGGAATTTAAAGTCCACCGCCATATACCTGCCCTGGCAGTATACCTTTTGCAGCTGGCGTACCATGCCCAGCACGTGATTGTTCAAAATAATTATCTTCACGGGCAGTTCCTGTTCCACAATGGTGGCCAGTTCCTGCATGGTCATCTGAAAGCCCCCGTCACCCACCACCAGGATTACCTGTTCACCGGGCAGGCCTATCTGGGCCCCCATGGCGGCCGGCAGGCCGAAGCCCATGGTCCCCAGTCCCCCCGACGATATTAAGCCGCCGGTCCTTCTAAACTGGTAGTACTGGGCCACCCACATCTGGTGCTGTCCCACATCGGTGGCCACTATGGCGTTCCCGCCCGTTATCTCATCCAGTTTTTCGATCACGTATTGGGGCTTTAACTTATCGCCACCGGCATCGTAGTACAGCGGGTATTCCTTCTTCCAGGCCTTTATCTGCTCCAACCACCGGGTGTCCGTTCTTTTTTCCAGGCGTGACAACAGCTCCTGCAGCACCTGCTTCACATCACCCACAATGGGCACGTGCACCGGTACATTCTTGCCTATTTCCGCCGGGTCGATATCTACGTGAATAACCCCGGCGTTGGGCGCGAATTCGGCAATTTTGCCCGTTACCCGGTCATCAAACCGGGCTCCCAGGGCAATCAGCAAATCGCAGTTGGTTACCGCCAGGTTGGCGGAACGGGTACCGTGCAGCCCCAGCATGCCCAAAAACAGCGGGTGGTCACCGGGAAAGCTGCTCAGCCCCATGAAGGTGTTGGTAACCGGTGCATTGATGGTTTCGGCCAGGGCCAGCAACTCCGCGCTGGACCGGCTGGCCAGTATTCCTCCCCCGGCGTAAATCACCGGCTTTTGGGACCGGGCGATAAGCCGGGCGGCTTCGGCAATTTTATTGGGGTGGCCACGGAAAGTAGGTTTATAGCCGCGCAATTGGATCGTTTCAGGATATTGAAATTTAATCGTGGTCTGGGCCACGTCCTTGGGCAGGTCGATGAGCACCGGACCGGGGCGCCCGGTGGAAGCAATGTGAAACGCATTTTTAATGATCCGGGGCAACTGGGCGGCATCCTTGACCAGGTAATTATGTTTGGTTATGGGCATGGTAATGCCGGTAATATCTACCTCTTGAAAGGCATCGGTACCCACCTGGCTGGTGGGTACCTGGCCGCTAATAAGAACCAGGGGTATCGAGTCCATGTAGGCGTTGGCTATACCGGTGACCAGGTTGGTGGCCCCGGGGCCTGAGGTGGCCATTACCACCCCCACCCGCCCGGTGGCCCGGGCATAGCCGTCCGCCGCGTGCACCGCCCCTTGCTCATGCCGCACCAGCACATGCCGGATGGACGAATGATAGAGGGCATCGTACACCGGTAGAATTGCTCCACCGGGGTAGCCGAAAATTATTTCCACTTGTTCTTTTTCCAGGCACTGCACCAGGGCTTGGGCAGCCGTTATTTCCATGGCGAGTCCCCCTCAAAACATATTCTCTAAAATACCATAACGCGTTATATCGTAGTACATTATGATCATAAAACTCTTTAGCCACATCAAATATTACTTGTTGGGCATCCTTCTGCCCGTTTCGGTTTTTCAATTTTCAAAACTTATATGCGTGCCTTTTGGGGGCACAAAAAGTCATGATATAATTTCTTTGTCAATTTATTTCTTTTTCAACCAGGGCATCATTTCCCTTATTTCAGCCCCCACCTCTTCAATGAGATGTTCCTTTTCCTGCTTGCGAATGGCATTGAATACGGGGCGATTTACCTGGTTCTCCAGCATCCATTCCTTGGCAAAGGTGCCGTTTTGAATTTCGGCCAGCACAGCCCGCATTTCTTCCCGGGTATCCTCATTAATGATCCGGGGACCCACCATGTAGTCGCCATACTCGGCGGTATTGCTGATGGAGTGGCGCATCCAGCTGAGGCCGCCCTCGTTAATCAGGTCCACGATCAATTTCATTTCGTGCAGGCACTCGAAGTAAGCCATCTCAGGGGCGTAGCCCGCTTCCACCAGGGTTTCAAAGCCGGCTTTGATCAGTTCACTGACCCCGCCGCACAGCACGCACTGTTCGCCAAACAAATCGGTTTCGGTTTCTTCGGCAAAGGTTGTTTCGAACACCCCCGCCCGGGTGCAGCCGATACCCTTGGCGTAGGCCATGGCGATATCCCGGGCCCGGCCGGTGTAATCCTGGTGCACCGCCACCAGTCCCGGCACACCCAGGCCATCCACGTACATCCGGCGTACCATGTGACCGGGGCTCTTGGGCGCCACCATGATTACATCCACGTTTTCGGGCGGCTGAATTTGTCCAAAGTGAATATTAAAACCGTGGCTGAACATGAGTGCCTTTCCTTCGGTGAGGTAAGGGGCAATTTCCTCGGTGTAAACCCGGCCCTGGGTTTCATCCGGCAGCAGTATTTGAATCACATCAGCCTGGCTGGCCGCCTCGGCCACGGTGGTCACCACCAGACCATCCGCTTCAACTTTGGACCAGCTGGCACTGCCCTTGCGCAAACCCACCACCACATCCAATCCGCTGTCCTTCAGGTTTTGGGCCTGGGCATGCCCCTGGCTGCCGTAACCCATAATGGCAATCTTCTTACCCTTGAGTACCGCCAAATCCGCGTCATGATCGTGAAAAACCTTAACCATAATTATTAATTCTCCTCCTTGGTACCGTTATCATGATATCCCGTATATTTGGAACCCCTTACCATGGCAATTTTGCCTGTACGCACCAGCTCCTTGATACCGTACGGGCGCAGGGATTCTTCAAAGGCATTTATTTTGCCTTCGTTGCCCGTACATTCAAGGGTTAATGTCCTGCGGCCCAGGTCCACAATGCGGGCCCGGAACACATCGGCAATCTGCATTACCTCGCCCCGCTGGGCGGGGTCGGCATTTACCTTTATTAACACCAGTTCCCGGTCAACATATTCATCCACGGTGATATCATTTATTTTTATTACATCCACCAGCTTGTGCAGCTGTTTGGTGACCTGCTCCAAGACCCTGTCATCGCCGTCAACCACGATGGTCATCCGGGACACGTCGGGGTTTTCGGTTCGCCCCACCGCCAGGCTGTCAATATTAAAACCGCGCCGGCTGAACAGGCCGGCCACCCGGGCCAGTACGCCCGGGTTATTCTCCACCAGCACCGCTAAAGTATGCCTCAGCATCTATAGCCCTCCTATCCCAGCATTTTATGGATGGGTTCGCCGGGGGGAACCATGGGATACACATTTTCCTCCCGCTCAATGGGGAAATCAATAACCACCGGTTTTTCCACTGCCATGGCTTCCTCCAGGGCGGGCCGCACTTCCGATTTTTTGCTCACCCGAATGCCCACGGCGCCATATGCCTCGGCCAGCTTGACAAAATCGGGGTTTTCCAGCTCGGTGTAGGAATAGCGGCGGTTATAAAAGAGTTCCTGCCACTGCCTGACCATACCTAAAAAACCGTTGTTCATAATAGCTATTTTTACCGGCAATTTATAATGCACCGCCGTGGCCAGTTCCTGAATATTCATTTGAATGCTGCCGTCACCGGCAATATCAATTACTGTTTCATCCGGACAGGCCACCTGCACACCGATGGCGGCCGGGAAGCCGAAGCCCATGGTGCCCAGCCCGCCCGATGAAATGAAGGTCCGGGGCCGGGTAAAGGTATAATACTGGGCGGCCCACATCTGGTGCTGCCCCACTTCGGTGGTAATCCGGGCATTACCCTTGGTGACATTGCATATTTCCTGGATAACCTGCTGGGGCTTAATCCGCCCGTTTTCCTCAAACCCGAAAGGGTGTTCCTTTTTCCAGATCGCTATTTTATCCCGCCACCGGCTGGCCAGTCTGGGCTTGAGGCGCTTAATTATTTGACGCAGGGCGAGCCTGACATCACCCACCACGGGAATATCCACATCAACATTTTTACCTATTTCCGCCGGGTCTATGTCAATATGCATAATGGTAGCGCCGGGGGCGAATTCCTCCAGTTTACTGGTCACCCGGTCATCAAAGCGCACCCCCACGCCAATTAACAAATCGCACTCGTTTACAGCGTAATTGGCGTACTTGCTGCCGTGCATGCCCAGCATACCCACCGACAGCGGGTGGTTGCCGGGGAAACCACCCAGGCCCATCAGGGTGGTGGCCACCGGTATGAGCAGCATTTCAGATAGCTCCAGCAATTCGCCATGGGCACCGCCGCTTACCACTCCACCACCGGCATAAATAACGGGCCGCTCGGCTTCTTCAATCGCCCGGACGGCCCTGGCCACTTGTTCGGGATCTGGCTCTTTTTTGGCTACGTACCCCGGCAGCTGCACCGGTCCGGGCTCGATATGCTCCGCCACACCCGAGGATACGTCCTTGGGCATGTCGATAAGTACCGGACCCGGGCGGCCGCTGGTGGCGATATAAAAAGCCTCTCGCACCGTCCTGGCTATATCTTTGGGATCTTTAACCAAAAAATTGTGCTTGGTGATGGGTAAAGTTATACCTGTAATATCGGCTTCCTGAAAAGAGTCCCGGCCCAAAAGCGACGTAGCCACCTGGCCGGTAATTGCCACCATGGGAACGGAATCCATATAGGCATTGGCAATACCGGTAACCAGGTTGGTAGCACCGGGCCCCGACGTGGCCAGACATACTCCGGGTTTACCGGAGGCCCGGGCATAGCCGTCGGCGGCATGGGCAGCGCCCTGCTCGTGCCGGGTCAGTATATGTCTAATTTCAGAATCATAAAGCACATCGTAAATTGGTAGTACCACCCCGCCCGGGTAGCCGAAAATAGTATCCACCCCCTCGGCCAGGAGACTATCTACCAGGATTTGTGCCCCGGTTTTTTGCATACCCCTTCCACCTCCGGTAAATTTATTTTAATAGCCGGCCTGTCGCATATCTGTTATTTTCAGACCGAATTTGTTACCACAATTGGTGTGGTATGTAGTTTTTGGGTAATACGACTGCTGCCGGCGAATCACGGCAGCACGTATTCACATTGGCAAATTCCACCCCGCCGGAACCGGCAGCCCCGGCGGAGTTTAAATATATTAGATGGCATTGTAGAGTATAATGGACGACAGTTTGGCGCTTTATTTTCTACAGTTTTTTCAGAACAGCTCCGGTGCCCGCCGACGTTACCAGCTGGGCATACCGGGCCAGGTAACCTCTGGTTACCCTGGGCGCGGGCTTCACCCACCGGGCCAGCCGGGCCGCCAGCTCATCTTCACTTAAAAGCACATTCAGCTTGCACCCGGGTATATCTATTTCAATCATATCCCCGTCCTGCAGCGCGGCAATGGGGCCGCCCTCGGCAGCCTCCGGGGCAACGTGCCCGATGGAAGCACCCCGGGTGGCACCGGAAAACCGCCCGTCGGTAATCAGGGCCACGTCTTTATCCAAACCTAGCCCGGCTACCGTGGCAGTGGGGGTGAGCATTTCCCGCATGCCCGGGCCGCCTTTGGGGCCTTCGTACCTGATGACAATAACATCGCCCTTTTGAATTTGCTTGTCAATCAGGGCCTGGCAGGCCTCTTCTTCGGAATTGAATACCCGGGCCGGGCCGCGGTGCTTAAGCATTTCCGGATCCACCCCGGCCTTTTTCACCACCGCTCCTCCGGGGGCCAGGTTACCGTACAGCACGGCAATACCGCCGCTGGCACTGTACGGGTCAGTTACGCTGCGAATGACATCACTGCGTTTTATAGCAGCACCCGCCACATTTTCCCCCAGTGTTTTACCGGTAACGGTCATGGTACTGCCGTCAGCCAGCCCGTGGTCCACCAGTTCCCGGAGTACCGCCGGTACACCCCCGGCTTCATCCAAATCCCGCATAAAATGCTGGCCCATGGGACTCAGCTTGCACAGGTTGGGGTTTTTTTCACTGACCTGGTTGATAATATCCAGGTTTATTTCCACCCCGGCCTCGTGGGCAATGGCGGGCAAATGCAGCACCGTGTTGGTGGAGCAGCCCAAAGCCATATCCAGGGCCAGGCCGTTGGCAAATGCCCTGGCCGTAAGAATATCCGAGGGGCGCAGGTTTTCCCGTACCAAATCCACCACCCGCATGCCGGTTAATTTAGCCAGGCGCCGGCGGGCCGCGGAAACCGCGGGCAGCGAGCCGTTGCCGGGCAGGGCCATACCCAGGGCTTCAGTGAGGCAGTTCATGGAGTTGGCGGTGAACATTCCGGCACAGGAACCACAGCCCGGGCATACCGATTCTTCAACCTCGGCCAGCTCGGCCTCGGTCATGTTACCGGCCCGCACCGCCCCCACAGCCTCGAATATATTACTGAGGGACATATCCCGTCCCTGGTAACGACCTGGCAGCATGGGCCCGCCGCTGACCACGATGGCAGGGATATCCAGCCGGGCCGCGGCCATCAACATACCGGGCACCACCTTGTCACAGGATGTAACCAGCACCAGCCCGTCGAAGGGATGGGCCATGCTCATCACTTCGATGGAGTCGGCGATTATTTCACGGCTGGCCAGGGAGTATTTCATACCCTCATGATTCATGGCAATGCCGTCGCACACCGCAATGGAGGGAAACTCTACGGGGGTGCCGCCGTTCATGCGGACACCGGCCTTGACCGCCTCGGTGATTTCGCGCAGGTGCATGTGTCCGGGCACTATTTCGTTATATGAGTTGACTACTCCAATGATGGGCCGCTCCAGCTCCTGCTCGGTCATACCCAGCGCTTTGAACAAAGAGCGGTGGGGGGCTTTGCTGAGCCCCTTTTTCATGGCATCACTGCGCATTTTAATCCTCCTATCTAAATGGCTAATCTACTTACACTGTCCCTTTTATGCTTTATCCAGGGGAAATACGGTTTAAAAGCCTGCTTTATGGCCATCTTCCCGTTATGGAAGCAAGGGCACGGAAGCAGGATAACCGTCCCTTCGTTCCCTGTTTATTCGAAAATAACCGGTCCGTCCACTTTGGTCAATTCCCGGAAATCTTTCAGCAAACCCCAGAATACTTCGCCGGGCTTGCCGCTGCCTATGGCGCGCCCGTCCACCCGCACGCAGGGGATTAATTCGGCTGCCGTACCGGTGAGGAAGCACTCGTCGGCATTATACACATCATGCCGGGTGAACATCTTTTCCTCCACCACAATGCCTTTATTTCGGGCCAATTCTATTACAGCATTGCGGGTAACACCTTCCAATAACCCGGCATGTATGGGCGGAGTAATCAATTTACCCTTTTTGACCAGGAAAAGATTATCCCCGGTGGCCTCGGCCACGTAACCCTCTTGATTGAGCATGATGGCCTCGGGCACACCGGCTAAATTGGCCTCTATTTTAGCATAGATATTATTTAAGTAATTGAGGGATTTGACCCTGGGGTTGCAGGCCTCGCTTAGATTGCGCCGGGTGGCCACGGTAATCATCTCCAGGCCTTGCTCATACAATTCCTCGGGATAAAGTTGGATGGAGGCCGCAATACAGAAAACAGTGGCTCTGGGACACTTACGGGGGTCCAGGCCCAGATCCCCTTTACCCCTGGTCACCACCAGGCGGATATAGGCATCCCGCAAATTATTACGGCGCAGCGTTTCCAGCACCACTTCCTGCATTTCTTCAATACTGATGGGAATCACCAGGGCCAGGGTATGGGCCGATTCATACAGCCGCTCCAGGTGCTCGGACAGTTTAAAAACCCGGTTGTTATAGGCCCGGATGCCTTCAAACACACCGTCACCATACAGCAAACCGTGGTCAAATACTGATACGACGGCCTCTTCCTCGGGTACATATTTACCATCCAAATAAATTATAAGGCTCATGTTTTCACACTCCTGTTATGATTCAGTTAATTTTAATTACTGAACTGTTAAAAATAAGTTAACATTAGTTTATTAAAAACCGCATCCAACGCCCGGACAAACTACCGTCTTTTCACCCCCGTATATAGCCTTCATAATGCTATTAAAATAAATAAGACCCCGCTGATATTTTCCAAGGGTGGAACCTATCCGCTTGGGTCTTTTATCCCCACGGTGTAACCCCCGGTGGTTATTCCCCGGCGGCCTGTACCGCTCGGTCCAGTCCCTCCCATGGGAGGCGGAACCCTAGGTACACTTCCCTCCATAGTAGTGTTAGTGTTCATCATTAACAAATGAAATCATCATTTCACCTGTATAGGAAGAAGCGTGTTTTACCGTATAAATAATGAAACCTCTCGTCCCTGGTGAAATAACCACCAGGGACGAGAGGTGTTAAATTCCTCCCGCGGTACCACCCTGCTTGTTTTCGCGCCCTTGGCGAAAACCTCTTGAGTGTGTCAGCGACACGGTAGCAATAACGGGCCACCTGTTCCCGGCTTTGCCTACCGGGCGGACAGCCTTTCGACAAAGCAGTTCCGGGGCGATGCCTAACCTGTTCCGGCACTGGTTTTCAGCACCCCCAGCTCTCTGTGGCGCGGCTTGCAGGTATTGCTCCCCTTCATAACCTTTAACGTAAAAACTTACAATTCAGTATACAGTAAAACCATTATAAAGGTCAACAGTTTTATGTTTTAATTCATCAAATATTGCATGGTAACTGTAACCACGCCCAGCACCGCCCCCAACAGCGCACCCAGCCAGGTGATGGCCACCAGTTCCCGGCGCATAATACCCAGCAACATCTCTTCCACCTGCAGTTCATCCAACTCTTCCACCCGCTGCCGCACCATGCTCTTAATATCAATGAAACGCAGCAACCCCGGCACCTGTTTTTGCACCACCAGGCGGTATAGCCTGGTGACCGTGCCACCGGAGCCGGTGACAAAATCACCCGGCAGAAAATCCAGTATGCGGCCCAGGGGCAGTTGCCAGAGGGCTGCCATTTCATGCCGCACCAGCGCTTCCACATGCTGTGCCGGCTGGTTTTGCTCCCAAAGGTTCTCCACCAGGCGCTCGAAATATGCAGTCAGTTTGGCCGGCCACCCGGGATCAGCCCGGCCCGCCAGTTCCCGCCAGGTCCGGCTGCGGCATTTTTCTAATATTTCCCCGGCGGCACCGGCCAAAGCGTCCGTCACAGCAGGGTCACCCAGCTTGTCCACGGCCCACGCGGCTATTTCGGCGGCCTTTTCCCGCTTACCGGCCTCATCCAATCCCGCGGTAATATCGCTGACCCTTTTTCCAAGCACTTCATCCACCAGCAAGTGCAAGCGCTCCACAATCTCCGCCCGGTTTTTTTCATCGGCAAAAAACCGGGCTATTTCACCGGCCAGCCGCTGCACCAGCATGTCCGAGCCGTTACCCATAAGTTGAAACAGGCCGTTGACGAACCTCTTAATGGCTGAGCTTTCAAAAAATCCTTCAATCTTGTCTTTCATGGCCCGCCGGGCTGCCGGGGAATTGATATATTGCTCTATGACCGCAATAATGCGGGGAGCCTGGTCATTGATAAATTGATGGATGCCTTCCCGCACGGCCCCGGGTAGATAGTATTCCAACGGCCGGTTGCTGGCCAAAAATTTTTCCATTTGCCCGGCCAGTATACGCTCCAACTCCCGCTTTACTGCCGGCTGCTGCAGTACCGTAGCGGGCAGTTGCTCCAAAGCGGCCACCATGTTTTCGGCTTTGGCATGATCAAGTGTATCTGCCACAGTTTGCTCCAGCAGGTAACCGGCGGCTTCCCGGGCCAGGCGCCCCGCCGCCCGCCGGGCTGCCTCACCCCTGACCAGTTTCACTGCCACACCGGAAACCAGTTCCGTTAACTCGCGCTGGAGCTGCGTATCACCTTCGGGGCCGCCCAGTGCCTCGCCAACGCTGACACCACCCTCGCGTATTTTAACCATCCCCTCGGCCAGAAAGCGCCGCATTTGTTCTTCCACTTCAGGCCGCAACAGGTGCTGCACCACCTTTTCTTCAGTGAGCAGCATGCCACCCACCGCATTGCCCACGGCACCGGCCAGGCGTCCTTTACCCCGGGGGATAACCCCCGGGGTAAAGGGCACCCGCAGGCCGAAAAATCTTTTTTCTTTCAGGGGCCGGAATAACATGCGAATGGCAATCCAGTTGGTGGTGTATCCGATAACTGCCCCCGACAACACCGTTAAAGCTACTTGCAGCCAATTCATAAACAAATCATCCTTATATATAAGATTTGCTATAATCCTCCGGTGCCGGGTGCCTGCCGTTTTAAAGCCTTCGACTTTCAACAGTATATGCATGCCTTTCCAGAGCACAAAACGCCATGAATGAATTTATTTCAGACTTTCACCACCCGGCACCATCAAGGAAGGTAAATTTGCAACACTACCCGTCAAGCTTCTCCCGGGCGGCCCGAATGGCCTTTTGCACCGCCTCGGGAGCAGGGCCGCCAATAACATTTCGGGCCGCTACGCAGCGGGATACCCCGATGGCTTCGTAAACATCTTCGTTGATGACCGGGGAAAAATCGCGTAAAACCTCCAAACTCAATTCATCCAGTGCTTTATTGTGTTCCAGGCAGTAAGCCACCGCCCGGCCCACTATAGCATGGGCTTCCCGAAAGGGCACGCCCTGCTGGACCAGGTAATCGGCCAGGTCGGTGGCATTGGTAAACCCGCCCCGGGCCGCCCGGGCCATGTTTTCCTTTCTAACCCGCATCGTGGCCACCAGGGGCTGAAAAATCAGCAGGCACTTTTTCACGGTATCCACCGCATCAAACAGGGCCTCCTTATCCTCCTGCATGTCTTTGTTGTAAGCCAGGGGAAGGCCTTTAAGCATGGTTAAAAGAGCGGTGAGATCCCCGAATACCCGGCCGCTTTTGCCCCGAATCAACTCGGCCACATCGGGATTTTTTTTCTGGGGCATCATACTGCTGCCCGTGCTGTAGGCATCATCCAGTTCGATAAAACCAAACTCCGCCGAGGACCAAAGAATAATTTCTTCACAAAAACGGCTCAGGTGCACCATAATCAGGGAAGCGGCAGCGGCGAACTCCACGGCAAAATCCCGGTCGCTAACCGCATCCAAACTGTTTTCCGTCACGGCGTCAAAACCCAACTCCCGGGCCACATATTCCCGGTCCAGGGGGAAGGTGGTGCCGGCCAGCGCCCCGGCCCCCAGGGGCAGCACGTTAACCCGCCGGCGGCAGTCCGCCAGGCGCTGTCTATCCCGCTCGAACATCTGGCAGTAAGCCAGTAAATGGTGGGCCAGGGTGATGGGTTGGGCCCGCTGGAGGTGGGTATAACCGGGCATTACGGTATCCAGGTGCTGCTCGGCCACATCCAGCAGCACCCCCGTAAGTTTGGCCAGCAATTGCCCGGTTTCGTCTATTTCATCCCGCAGGTACATGCGCACATCCAGCGCCACCTGGTCGTTACGGCTGCGGGCGGTGTGCAGTTTTTTGCCCACATCTCCGATTCTATCTATTAACAACTGTTCCATGTTCATATGAATATCTTCGGCGGCCACGGAAAATTCCACCCGGCCGGCTTCGATATCCTCCAGTATACCTGAAAGCCCGTCAATAATGGCACCGGCCTCCCGGTCGCTGATAATGCCCACCCGCGCCAGCATTTTGGCGTGGGCAATACTGCCGGTGATGTCATATTTATAAAGGCGGCTGTCAAAGGAAATGGAGGAATGAAAATCATCCATCAGCCGGTCCGTATCCTTTTGAAAGCGCCCGCTCCACAGCTTGGCCATTAAAACCACCTCTTCTTATTAACTGTTGGCAATGAAGGTCCTGTTAAACACTTGCTATTGCATCATTTTACCGGTAATCATGCTAAAATATTATAACATGGCTGTACCAAAGTTGGAAAAAGGTCGAAAAAATAATTACAACCCCGGTTGAACCCCCGGGCTTTTTATTTTCCATCAAAGCACCCATTTGTTATAATACAATTATTGATTATGGCTGCATATTGCAAATCAAAGGAAAGACGGGTTCGCCGCGGTAATAAATTATAAAGGAGACGAAAACCTATGGGGAGTATTGCGCTTGCAATAGCCGGAGTTGTAACTATTATTTTGGCACTGGTTTCGTTTATAGCCCGAATTGCCAACATTTTGTTTAGTCAAAAGGTAAAACAAGAAGTCAATGAATTTTTTGCGGGCCTGGTTCACAAAGAAGAAATAATAAAACCGGACGATTTGGAAAAACTGCCACCCGCAGTGCAAAGGTGGCTTCATTACTCCCAGGTGATGGGCAAGCCAAGGTTTTCCTCCGCCCGGTCAAAACAAAAAGCCGTGATGAAAATGAAACCGGAAAATCCATGGCTGCAACTTGAAGCGGAACAATACTTCACCATAGACCGGCCGGGCTATTTATGGAAAGCCAGGGTCAAAGCCGCCCCGCTTGTGCATTTTGCAGCCAGGGATAAATACCACGGGGGCAAAGGCAATGTACTAATTAAAATTTTATCTTTATTTAAGGTTGTAGACGCCAGGGGGCCGGAGGTTGACCAGGGTTCACTGGTACGATTTCTGGCGGAAACAGTATGGATCCCCACAGCGGCTTTGAGCGATTATATTACCTGGACCCCAGTAAACGACTACACGGCCGAAGCCGCTATAAGTTACGCAGGGGTAACGGCAACGGGGGTTTTTAACTTCAACGAGCAAGGCGAGGTTACCAGTTTTACCGCGCCCAGATATGGAGAATTTGGCGGTCAATATACCCTAGAAACATGGTTGGTTAATGTTAATGATTATAAAGAATTTCAAGGCATACGGGTTCCCGGTAAAGGAGAGGTGACCTGGAAACTAAAAACCGGGGATTTCACCTGGTACCGGTTGGAGTTGGAAGAATTGCAATATAACCATCCTGTTGCTTACTAAGCGGGTAAATTGTACCACGCCACCGCCCATTTGATGCACGTAAAAATCGGGCGGTGTTTTTTATTGAAAGCCAGGTTTAGTGTTTTGCTCATTAAAGAAAGCAACGGGTAATATAATAAATTACAGACTGAAGCTTATATAATTCAGCGGCTATGCAACATGGCCAAGCATAAAAGTGATAACACATTAAGTTTTTTTTAAGAAAATGTTATACTATATAACTTATTAGTGTGCAAATATGTTAAAATAAAGTTAATTAAACAGTTTTTTAATAAAGGAGACGTGCATTTATGGAAAGAGAACTGACGCTGGAATTGGTGCGGGTTACCGAAATGGCTGCCCTGGCCGCCGCCCAGTGGATGGGACGCGGGCGCAAAAACGAGGCCGATGAGGCAGCCACCAATGCTATGCGCACTATGTTCGATTCAGTGTCCTTGAATGGTACCGTGGTTATCGGGGAAGGTGAAATGGATGAGGCCCCCATGTTATATATAGGCGAAAAGGTGGGCTGCGCCCTCACCCCGGAGGTGGATGTAGCAGTGGACCCGCTGGAGGGTACCAGCATTCTGGCCAAAGGCCTGCCCAACGCCATGTCAGTGATTGCCATTGCCGAAAAGGGCAACCTGCTGCACGCCCCGGACATGTATATGGATAAACTGGCTGTGGGCCCCCGGGCCGCCGGCCAAATCAGCCTGGATGATCCCATTGAAAAGACCCTGGAAATTGTAGCCAAGGCCCACAATAAACGCATTGTGGACTGCACAGTGATGATACTGGATCGCCCCCGGCACGAAAAGCTCATTGAAGCGGTCAGGGGAGCCGGTGCCCGGGTACGCCTCATCGGCGACGGCGACGTAGCCGCAGCGCTGGCCACCGCCTTTGAAGATACGGGTATTGACATCTGCGCCGGCATCGGCGGCGCCCCCGAGGGAGTGATTGCAGCAGCGGCCCTTAAAGCCCTGGGCGGCGACATGCAAGCCCGCCTGGTTCCCGAAGACGACAGTGAATACCAGCGTTGTCTGAGTATGGGCATCGAAGATCCCAACCGTATTTTAACCATGGACGACCTGGTCAAGGGGGATGATGCTATTTTCGCAGCCACCGGCGTAACCGACGGAGAGTTGCTCAAAGGGGTACGTTTCAGAGGCGGTGAGCTGGCTGAAACCTACTCGCTGGTGATGCGGGCCAAAAGCCGCACGGTGCGCTTTATCAACACGGTACATAACTTAAAATACAAGCCGCACTACTCGCTGATTAAAGAAAAGTAATGTTATAAAAAAGTGCCGGGCGGAACAAGCCGCCTGGCATTTTTTGCAAATCTTGTTTTCCCGCTAAATAAAAAACCCGGTGGTTGTTAACCAGAATAAGGTTGAAAACTAATCCTGATAACGCAGGTATCGGCTATCAAAAGCACCGCCGCTCATTTTCACTGGCGTGAAATGGGCGGCGGTTTTTGTTTGCCGGGCATGGCAATGGACTGTAAATATGATATTATTATAATTGTTTTGCTAAAATCCGCTTTTGGGAAGTGATAATTTGGCCACTGACGGCAACAATGTACACCGCCTGGAAATAGACGGCAAAGAAATAATCCTCATCGGCACAGCTCATGTTTCCCCAAAGAGTGTCGATGAGGTCAAAGAAGTTATCCAATCTGAAAGACCCGACACCGTTTGCGTGGAATTATGCCAACCCCGGTACCAGTCCATCACCGACACGGACAGATGGAAAAATACGGACATTTTCAAAATTATCAAAGAAGGCAAGGCCATGTTGCTGCTGATCAACCTGATACTCTCTTCTTACCAAAAAAGATTGGCCCAGCAGTTCGGGGTTCAACCGGGCCAGGAAATGATTCAGGGTATTAACTCGGCCAACGAAGTGGGTGCAACTCTATGTTTGGCCGACCGGGAAATCCATACCACCATGCTCCGGTTATGGCGGGGTGTAAGTTTTTGGGGCAAAGTAAAACTGTTATTCGAGATTATCTTGTCCATGTTTGATACGGAAGAAATCAGTGAAGAAGAAATGGAGAAGATGAAAGGCCAGGATATGTTGACAGCAGCGCTAAGCGAGTTATCCAGGGTTTCCCCCAAGTTCAAATCGGTTTTAATTGATGAAAGGGACCAGTACCTGGCAGAAAAAATTAAAACCGCCCCGGGCAACAAAGTGGTGGCCGTACTGGGGGCAGGCCATGTACACGGTATTAAAAAAGAACTGTACCGCGAGCACGATCTGGCTCAATTGTCCCAGGTCGCACCAACACCCATAATTACTAAAATTATCGGCTGGGGCATCCCGCTGCTGATAATAGCCATCATTGCTTCCACATTCTCTGTTGATAAATCCGCGGGGCTTGACCAACTGGTAAGTTGGGTTCTCTGGAACGGTAGTTTGTCCGCGCTGGGCGCCTTAATTGCCCTGGGACATCCCCTAACCGTACTGACAGCATTCATTGCCGCGCCGGTAACTTCCCTGAATCCCATGCTGGCAGCGGGCTGGTTTGCCGGTATTACCGAAGCCTTCATAAGAAAACCAAATGTTCGGGACTTTGAAAATATTTCCGAAGATATATTCTCTTTCAAGGGTTTCTGGCGCAACAAGGTCACCCGCATACTGCTGGTGGTGGTACTGGCCAATATTGGCAGCAGCCTTGGCACTTATATCGGAGGGGCGGAGATACTCCGGAGATTTTTCCACACTTTTTTCTAAAATCACCCAAAAGGCGATTCTGCACTTACCCCGGGGAGAGTGGTTATCCTAAAAACCTCCCTGGGGCTGTTCTCCCCGCAATTTGTCCAAACAAAACCATACATATTTTTCTCTCCTATAAAAAAAATTGACTTTAATTGTTATACAAATTAACTATTTAGTTATGATATAATCAGCCATAATAAATAATTTTAATTTTGGAGGTGCTATCTTGGTCAGAAAAAACATATTTATTGTAATGCTGGCACTGGTTTTATGTTTTACCTTGGCTTTTGCCGCAGAGGCCGCCCAGCCAACCGCAAAGGATGTGCTGATCGAAAACATCGGAAACTTTAACCTGGGTGTTAGCAAAGATTATTATGAAAAGTCCCGGGACGAAACCACTATCAATATTACCCGGTTTGACGGCAGCCTGGTAAAGGATCTGGCTTCCCTGAAAGGTGCTTCCATTGACCTGTTGACACAAATGGACGCAACCAATAATGTAATTAAAATTAGCTACACCACGGACATCAAGGGTAATGATCACAACGGCGATATTTATCTAAAGGATGACAAGGTTATCTTGACCAGGGATTTCTTTGCCCTGTTAAGGGAATTGGGATTTGATGCATTTAAGGAGAACCCGGCTTTACTGGAACAAAGCCACGAATACCTGTACTTATCCAATGAACAGCTCAAAAGCGTCTGGGAGCAAATGGCCAGCTACCAAAACCAGCAACTGCCTGAAGAATACAAAGAATTACTGCTTTTCCTGGTGGAAGCCATACCGGACCAGTATTTTAGCCAGTCCGGCGATAAGGTTACTTTGCAGTTGGATCAGGACGGCGTGGCAGAGTTCATCTACAACCTGCTGGCCAAGGTGAAAGCCGAAAAGGAAAGGGCCGCCGGCATTATCGTGGATTTAAACAAGTACAGTTTTGAGCAGTTAGGTACCACCCCGGAGCAAATGAAGCAGGAAATCATCTCCGGCTTTGATAGTATCCCGGTTATACCCCTGGAACAAATAAAACTGTTTAAAAACTTTGTGGATGTAAAAGATTTTACTTACGAGGCTTCCCTGTCCCCCGGCGGTCCCAGGAATTTTAATGTCAACCTGGGCTTTAAAGCCCCCGACGGCTCAATGAACGGGCAATTTGTTATAGCTTACCAGGGCACCGGTATTGCAGATAACCTGCAGGGAACCTATAATTTCCTGGTGGACTTCAATGCCCAAAACGGGCCCCAGTTTAATTTTGCATTAGATTGTCTGTTCAATTATAAAGGCGAGGCCGCCTATGCCGACACCACTTTTCAAGTGGCAGCCAGAGATAATGCCACGGGGGAATTATTACTAGACCTTGGGGCCACAGCCAAATCCGTCACCAAAGTGGATCAAAGCCTGGTTGTAAATGCCCCGGTGTTAAATGACGGCAACAGCACCGATATATCTTCACTAATCCCGGACCCCGCCCAGGACATGCCGGCACCACCGGTGGGCGAGGAAACCGGACTGCAAATAGTAGTGGACGGAAATATTCTGACCACCGGTGTACCCTTTAGCGTTAAAGATAACGGGGATACCATGGTACCGGCCAGGGCCGTTCTGGAGGTACTGGGTTATGGGGTTAAATGGATCAAACCCAACGAAATGCAAGTAACCACCGGGGATAAAACAATTTCCGTGTTTATCAATGAAAACAGCTACAAGGTCAACGGGGTTGATAAAACATTAAGTATACCGGCCTACCTTGAGGCGGGTTATACTATGATTCCGGTGAGCCTTATCGCTGATGAAAATTTGGCAACAAGTATTGATTTGGTTAATGAAACTACTTTAATGATAACGAAATAGCCATAAGTAATCGTAAACCCGCCGTGGTATTAATTTACACGGCGGGTTTTTTATAGCACACCTGCAACTACCTGAGGCAACGCCTTTGGACTTTTATTTTTTCATATTTCGGCAATTTGGGTGTTACGGATAAATGCATTAACGAGGCGTGTTTAATGCTCCGCTCCTGGTTATTTTAATTGGTTATTTACGCAATCCCGCTTTTCTTTCCATAAGCGCCCGCACCTGCAGCGGTAACCCGAACAGGTTTATAAAACCGGCGGCATCGGCCTGGGTGTATACTTCATCCCGGCCAAAGGTGGCCAGTTCTTCGTTGTACAGGGAATAAGGCGAAGTGGTCCCGGCGGGGGTGCAGTTACCCTTGTACAGCTTCATACGCACGGTACCGGTGACGGTACGCTGGGTAACGTCCACAAAGGCGTCCAGTGCTTCCCGCAGCGGTGAGAACCACACTCCGTCGTAAACCAGCTCGGCATAACGGGAGGCCACCATTTCCTTATAGTGCAATGTGTTGCGGTCAATGGTGAGCAACTCCAGCTCCCGGTGGGCCAGGAAGAGTATGGTGCCACCCGGCGTTTCATAGACACCCCGGGATTTCATGCCCACCAAACGGTTTTCCACCATGTCCACAATACCGATGCCGTTGACACCGCCCAGTTTGTTCAGCTCCATGATCAATTCCTCGGGGGGCAGTTCCCGGCCGTTAACCTTTTTGGGCACACCCTGTTCAAAATATATTTCCACGTAGGTGGGCTCGTCCGGTGCCTTTTCGGGCGGTACGGTGAGCAGCAGCACATCATCCGGCGGTTCCTGGCCCGGATCCTCCAATGCCCCGCCCTCGTGGGAAAGGTGCCACAGGTTGCGGTCCATACTGTAGGGCCGTGATTTGGTCACGGGTACGGGAATACCCCGGGCCTCGGCGTAATCAATGGCATCGTCCCGGGAGCGAATGTCCCACTCCCGCCAGGGAGCAATAATCTTTAATTCAGGCTTCAGGGCCTTCACGGCCAGCTCAAACCGCACCTGATCATTGCCCTTGCCGGTGGCGCCGTGGGCTACCGCTTCGGCCCCCTCCCGCTCGGCAATCTCCACCAGTTTTTTACCGATCAGCGGCCGGGCCATGGAAGTGCCCAGCAGGTACTTGCCTTCGTAAACCGCCCCGGCCTTTAAAGTGGGGTAGATATAATCGGTGACGAACTCCCGCTTGAGGTCTTCGATATACAGCTTGCTGGCCCCGCTTTTCAGCGCCTTTTCATGCAGCGGGTCCAGTTCCTCTCCCTGGCCCACATCCGCAGCCATGGCAATGACTTCATAACCATAGTTTTCCTTGAGCCAGGGTATGATAATGGAGGTATCCAAACCTCCCGAATACGCCAAAACTACTTTTTTCATGTCGCCAACTCCCTTTAATGCTATATTTGAAATTACCTTTTCACAATTCGACAGTTCTCACTTACTTTACCATAAGCAGGGCCATAACAGCCTTTTGGGCGTGGAGCCTGTTTTCGGCCTCATCAAACACCACCGCATGGGGACCGTCGATTATTTCAGCGGCCACTTCCTCACCCCGGTGGGCAGGCAGGCAGTGCAGGAATATGTAGTCCGGTGCCGCCAGGGCTGCCAGGCGGGCATTGATCTGGTAAGGGGCAAACACCTTCACCCGGGCCTGCTGCTCGCTTTCCTGGCCCATGCTGGCCCAAACGTCGGTCACCAGCACATCGGCTCCCGTCACAGCCTCCTCGGGGTTGGTGGTTATGGTTATGGAGGCGCCTGTTTCCCGGGCGTCCTGCCGGGCCGCCGCCACGATTTCTTCCCGGGGCAGGTAACCCTCGGGCGAGGCCACGCTGATATTAAGGCCTGTTTTGGCACAACCATATAAAAGGGAATGGCAGATGTTATTACCATCGCCCACGTAGGCCAGTTTAAGACCCGCCAACCGTCCCTTGTGTTCTTTAATGGTGAGCAAATCGGCCAGTATCTGGCAGGGGTGCAACAAATCCGTAAGACCGTTAATCACCGGTACCGGCGCGTACTCGGCCAGTTCCTCCACATCGCTCTGGGCAAAGGTACGGATCATGATACCGTCCACATAGCGGCCCAGCACCCGCCCGGTATCGGCAATGCTTTCCCCCCGCCCCAACTGAATATCGTTTGAGCTTAAGAACAGGGCATGCCCGCCCAGCTGGTACATGCCCACCTCGAAACTAACCCGGGTGCGGGTGGAGGACTTTTGGAATATCATACCCAGGGTTTGTCCCTGCAGCAGCGCGTGGGGCTCGCCTTGTTTTTGCATTTGTTTGAGCTCGGCGGCATAATCAAGCATAAAGGCGATTTGCTGCGGGGTAAAATCATGCAGGGAGAGCAAGTCCCTCCCTTTAAATGTCTCCCTAATGGAATTCATTTATATCACCGCTTTTCAATAAGATAACCCCATTAATGCTTCCGAAATATAACATCTTTATCCATATTAACACGGTACAATTTAAAAGTTAAAGATTTTTTATTAAATAACCGTATTTGTTAAAAATCTGTCCCCGGTCCCCCACCACAAGGATAAATAAACATCCCCCTGTCTTACTGTTCCTGTAATACTCCGTCCAGAATTTCCACGGCCCTGTCCACATCCTCAGGGGTGATTATTAGTGGCGGCACAAACCGCAGCACGGTGTTGTTGGCGCAATTAATCAGCAATCCCCGCTCCCGGCAGCGGTTGACAATATCCCCGCCCGGCACGGTGAGTTCCATGCCCAGCATTAGCCCCAAACCACGCACTTCTTTGATCAAGTCATATTGACCGGCCAGATCATGCAGTTTTTCTTTAAAGTATGCCCCAACCCGGTTGCAGTTTTCCAATACACCATCGTTCAGCGTGGTCCACATGGCGGCCAGGCCGGCGGCGCAGGCCAGCGGGTTGCCTCCGAAGGTGGCGGCGTGATCCCCCGGCCCAAAGGCGTTGGCCACTTCTTCCCTGGCCAGCATGGCACCGGTGGGGAAACCGCCCCCCAGCGCCTTGGCCAGGGTGAATATATCGGGTTCCACATCATAATGCTGGTAGGCCAGGAACTTGCCGGTACGCCCCAGGCCGCACTGTACTTCATCAAAAATCAACAGCAGCCCGTGTTTATCGCACAATTCCCGCACACCGGACAGGTATTCCCGGGTGGCCGGCCGGACCCCGCTCTCACCCTGCACCGGTTCCAGCATAATGGCACAAGTATGGGGGCCAATGGCCCGGGACAGCGCTTCCAGATCATTGAATGGAACATACTTGAATCCTTCGGGTAAGGGCTCATAGCCTTTTTGATACTTGGGCTGGCCGGTAGCCGTAATGGCCGCCAGGGTACGACCGTGGAAAGAATTTTCGGCGGTGATTATTTCATATCGCTGGGGGCCGTGCTGTTTTTTGGCCCATTTGCGGGCCAGCTTGATGGCTCCTTCATTGGCCTCGGCCCCGCTATTACAGAAGAAGACCCGGTCGGCACAGCTGTTTTGCACCAGGATCTCAGCCAGTCGGGCCTGGTTCTCGATGTAATACAGGTTACTGACATGCAACAGCCGGGCGACCTGTTCCTGCACCGCCTGAACCACCGCCGGGTGGCAGTGCCCCAGGGAATTAACCGCAATACCGGCCACAAAATCGAGATACTCCCGGCCCTCGGCATCCCACAGCAGCGCTCCCCGGCCCCGCACCGGAGCTAAGCCTATGCGCCCGTAGGTATGCATAACATATTTATCACTTAATTGCATAATTTCACTGGTATTCAATATTCTCGCCTTCTTTCAACCTTTCAACACCCATAATAAGTGAATAAACTTTATGTTTTAGCTTGACAGGGGGCCTGAAAAGCCTTGTTATTACCCGGCTGAGCGATACTTTCATTACCCGGCACCAGCCTAAGCAGCAGCCGGAGTGGTCAATTGGTCACCATGGTGCCCACACCCCGGTCGGTGAATATCTCCAGCAGCACGGAGTGCGGCACCCGGCCGTCCAAAATGTGGGTGGTGCCCACCCCTCCCTGGAGTGCCGATATACAGCATTCCACTTTGGGAATCATTCCGCCGTCTATAATGCCCCGCTCCACCAGCCCGGGTACCTGCTGCCTGGTTATGGTGGATATGAGGGAGGATTTGTCGTTGCGGTCGGCCAGTATCCCTTCCACATCGGTAAGAATAACCAGCTTATCCGCTTTAAGGGCCACCGCCAGCGCTCCGGCCGCACTGTCCGCGTTGACATTATAGCTGTGGCCGCCTTCGCCCACAGCCACCGGGGCTACCACGGGAATATAGCCTTCCCTTATCACCGTGTTCACAATACCGGGGTTGACCTGGCGCACCTCGCCCACCAAACCGATATCCACGGTTTCCTCGGTGCCGTCGGCATTGCGCACCCGGCCCATTTTTTTACCGGCCACCAGCAGGTTGCCATCCTTGCCGGACAGGCCCACCGCATGCCCGCCGATATCATTGATCATACCCACGATGTCTTTGTTGATTTTACCCACCAGCACCATCTGGGCAATTTCCATGGTTTCGGCATCGGTAACCCGAAGCCCCCCCACAAAATTACTTTCTATGCCCAGCCTTTTCAGCATACCGGTAATTTCCGGCCCGCCACCGTGGACAATAACGGGATGCATACCCACGTATTTCATCAGCACTGCATCTGTCAAAACCGCTTTTTTTAACTCACAATTAACCATGGCATGGCCGCCATATTTGATAACCACTGTTTTACCATAAAACTTCTTTATGTAAGGCAGGGCTTCCACCAAAATGCCCGCCTTTTCCATTGGGCTGATCAACCCAACACCACCTTTCTTCAGGGTCAGGTTTAAAGTTTAATAAATTAACCGCCGGTATTAAGTACGGTAACTACCGTTAATGCGCACGTAATCGTAGGTAAGGTCACAGCCCCAGGCGGTGGCGTCGCCATCACCATCATGCAAGTCAATGGTGAACACCACCCGGTCGCCGGACAGCACCCTGGTGGCCTCCTCCTCGCTGAAGGGCAGTCCCCCGCCCTTTTCGGCCACCTGTACATCTCCCACATAAATATCCACTTTATCCGGGTTGAAACTGGCGCCGGAATACCCGGCGGCACAAATTACCCGGCCCCAGTTGGCATCCTTGCCGAACACCGCCGCCTTGACCAGGCTGGAGGCGGCCACCGCCCGGGCCACCAGCCGGGCATCCCGCTCCGTGGAAGCACCCAGCACCCGCACCTCCAGTAACCGGGTGGCCCCCTCGCCGTCCGCAGCTATGGCCACGGCCAGCTTGCGGCACAATGCTTCCAGTGCCCCGGCAAAGGCCGCGTAATCAGCGTTCTCACTGTCAATGACCGGATTGCCCGCCGCGCCGTTGGCCAGGACCAGCACCATGTCGTTGGTGCTGGTATCACCATCCACGGTGATCATGTTAAAGGTCCGCTCCACCGCCGCAGCCAGTGCTTTTTGCAGCCAGGCGGGCTCAATGGCGGCGTCGGTGGTGATAAAGCACAGCATGGTGGCCATGTTGGGGTGGATCATCCCCGAGCCCTTGGCCATGCCGCCAATGGTAACATTGACACCGCCCAGTGACACCGTCACCGCCGCCTCCTTGGCCACGGTATCGGTGGTCATGATGGCCAGGGCGGCATCCCCGCCGCCCTCCCGGCTCAACTCCGCCGCCGCGCGCCGGATACCGGGCAGCACCCTGTCCATGGGCAGAGGCTGGCCGATTACCCCGGTGGAGGCCACCAGCACCTGCCCGGGCGGCAGGCCCAAAAGCCCCGCCGTCTCGGCCGCCATGGTCCGGGCATCCTCCATTCCCCGGGGGCCCACACAAGCGTTGGCATTGCCGCTGTTGGCCACCACGGCCCGGGCTTTGCCGCCCTTGATATGCTGCATGGTTAAAAGAACGGGGGCGGCCTTCACTATGTTTGTGGTAAAGACCCCGGCGGCCGAAGCCTCCCGCTCCGAGTAAACCAGCGCCACATCTTTTCTATCATACTTGATCCCCGCCACCACTCCGGCGGCGGTAAAACCCTGCGGGGCGGTGACCCCGCCGGTGATTTCATCAAAGGCTGTTTGCGCCATAATTACTTTCCTCCAAAATGCTGTATTAACCCCAACACCGGTACGCTCGCGGGCCTCAGTACCTTTGCCCGAGTGAAAAAGGGAAGCGCCGTAAAAGGGATATCCGGCGATACAGTACCGGCAGTGATTCTAAATATAGTTCACAATCAGGGGTACAACCCCGGCCTGTTCAGGCCCGTAATTTCCGGCAAGCCAAACATCAGGTTCATATTTTGCACGGCCTGTCCTGCGGCCCCTTTAATCAAATTATCGATGGCGGAAATAACCACCACCCGCCCGGTGCGCGGGTCCACCACGGGCACCACATCGCAGTGGTTGGAGCCGGCCACTGCCTTGGTCTGGGGCAGTATTCCCGGGGGCAGCAGGCGCACGAAAAATTCACTGCGATAATATTCTTCATAAATGGAACGCACCTGGCCCAGGGTCATTTCCTGCTTCAATTTGGCATAAACCGTACTTAAAATACCCCTGTTCATGGGAGTCAGGTGCGGCGTGAAGGATATGACCATTTCCTCCCCCGCCAGCTTGCCCAGTTCCTGTTCAATTTCAGGCGTATGCCGGTGCATACCTACATTATAAGCGCGGAAATTTTCATTCACTTCGCAAAAGTGATTGCCCAGGGAGAGGCCCCGCCCGGCCCCCGATACCCCTGATTTACTGTCCGCCACCACCGTACCGGTATCCACCAAACCGTGCTTCAAAAGGGGTGCCAGCCCCAGTATCACACTGGTGGGGTAGCAACCCGGATTGCCCACCAAAGAAGCCGATTTAATCTTCTCCCGGTACACCTCGGGCAGCCCGTAAACCTTTTGCTCCAGCAAATCCGGTGCGGTATGCTCCACTTTATACCATTGTTCATATACTTCCCGGCGGTCAAAACGAAAATCAGCGCCCAGGTCAATAAATTTTTTGCCCTGTTTAAGCACCTCCCGGGCCACGGGTATGGCATGCCCGTGGGGCAAAGCAGCAAATATCACATCGGCTTTACCCACCAGGTCCGGTATATCAAGCTCGCAGCACTTCTGATCCACATATTTGTATAAATGCGGGTAGACCTCACAAAATGACTTTCCGCCGTAGCTCTGGGTGGTAAGGGCCACCAGTTCGGCTTCGGGATGCGCCGACAATAACCGCACCAGTTCCGCACCGGCGTAGCCCGTAGCACCAATAATACCCACTTTAATTTTCATTTCCAACAAACCTCCAAAATGGCATAAAATAATTATACATACAGATGAATAATAATACAACAGTTTTTCCCGCACACATAAAGACCTTTTTTCATAAATTACCTGTAACGAATGAATTTTTTTATAACAAGGAGGTGTACCGGTTACCATGCCCGGTAACGAGCAAAGTCCTTTCACCCATCCCCTGGTCACCCTGCTGTTGCTAATGGCCGCCAACACCCCTGATCCCGCCGGAAAGCTGAACAACCTGGGTCAGGCCATTAATTCCATGCGCGAAGCACTGACCAGTATTAATGCTGGGGTGGAATCATTTCACAGCCAGGTGGTGCCGCTATTCATGCGCCCGCCGGAGGATGAAAACAAGGAAAGCAAGTAGTTATGAAAAACCATATAATACAAGGGGCTAGTGCTGCCTGAATACATTACAGGTACCGTGTTCAGGCAACAATACCCCCCGGTAAACCGCAGATACACGTACAGGTCATAGCGGGCCGGTAACCCGCATCCTAAAAAGAAGATACGCCATATATTATTCAGCTAAATATTTATACACTCCAAGGTATATCCTGTTAACAGACCGATTTTCTCCACCACGGCTTTCCATTTGGGATCATCCCCGGGCGGAGCATTTCTTAGCTTGACCCGCACCATCCGTTCCTTTTCAAAAAACCCCGGTTCTTTAACCAGCCCCCAGGCGGGTTCCATAGCCGACCGCACCAGTGACTTAATCTCATTCTGGTTAGGGCGGGGGTTAATGCGGACAGGCCACCCGGTTTGGGCTTGTAAACCAGCCAGCTGTTTCCGGTACCGCTCCCCTACCTCGGGACTTATAAAACTTACTTCTATATATTCACCACCGCTGTCCCTTTTTTTCCCCACCTTGTACACCACCGCCCCCGCCTGCTGCAACCCGGCGCGAATAGTAGCATAAGCGGCGTTGATTTCCATGGCCTCATCACCGGGGCCGGCCATCCCGGAGATAGCGGTTTTGCCGTCGATTCCCGTCACCCCGCCGGCTCCACCGGCATCACCGGCACCGGCAGCCGAAAGCACACCGCCCCCTGCAACGGGCTCACCGCCGGGGTTTTCAATAACCAGCTGCTGTCCCGTCAATTCCTTGTAACCCTTGACCAGCTCAAGGGCCAGTTCCTCCTCCCCCGGAGGAATTTCACACCGCACGCTTACCCGTTCATCCTCCCGGTGGATGGACGGGTTGCGCAGCAACTGCCAGCCCGGGGGCAGCAAGCGCCGGACAGCATCAGCCAGGGCACCGTGATGGGCCTCGGGGTGCACCTTTACCGACCAACCCGTCACAGCACCCAACTCTTCAATTTGCTGCCCGTACCGCTTTGCCGCCGGGCCCGGGAAGTGGAAATACAAAGTCATCTCTCCGCTGGAAAAGTCAAGCCCCTTGCGGTACAGCCCGCTGGCCGGTCCAAACAATTTATCCGCCACAGCCAGGGCGGCGTTTTGCTCCATGCGGTCCACCATATCTTCATCCGGCCCGGCCTCTTCGCCGGGCACCTCCGCCCGGCACTGGTAAAGGGGTAACTCTCCGGGGGTAAACTGCCGGGTGAAATAATCGGGATGGTTATTCAGCCGCCAGGCCAGGGCGGTTTGTGTTTCCATACCCGCTTCCAGCCCCAACAGGTTAAGCCACTGTGCCACGCTGGCCGGTCCATGGGCCTGGTTGCGTATTTTCTCCCAGAGAACCCGGGGTTTAAGCTGCCGGTAAACATGTTTTACCTGCAACAAAAACCGGTGCAGCCTTTGTTTTTGCTCAGCCCGCACCACGCTTTCCTCCGGCGGTTCCCCCAACACCCGAGCTTTTTTTTCTTTCCCCGGCGCATTTACCTCCCCGGGCTTATACCAGGGGCCGATAACCTCCAGCAAACTCTCCGCCGGGTGCCAGGTGCCGTCCCGGCCCACCTTCCAGGCGTAAAACCCCAGCTCATCCACTCCGTAACATATACCGGCCCGCACCGCCCCGCCGGCGTCCCGCAACAGAACCAGCTTGCCCGGCAGGTGGGGCAGGCCCTGCATAATGGACTCCCGTAACCTGTCCGCCGCCACCTGATCCGGGCGACGGGGGCGATAAAAGTAAGGGTGCTTCCAGTCGGCGGCAAAATAACGCCGGTCGGATTCCAGCATCTCCGCCACCCGGGCTTGCCCCTCGGGGGTCAAAGCCCCGCCGTACCATAAAGCGGCCAGTTCCTCTGCGGTATATAACTTGTTGCGGGTGGAGGGTTTGCGCACCAGCTCATCCCACAGCACCGCCGGGTCCGGCGGGCCGCTGCGCCAGTGCCCGGAACCGGGCCTGGAACTGCGGGCTGCGGGAGCGGCGGCAGCACCTTCGCGCCGGCCGCGCCGGAAGGAAAAATCAAGCCACTGGCCGTTCTCGGGGGCCAGTACCGCCCGGCGGTTATCCGCCAGGGTTTGGGCCAGCGCCTGCCGGGCTTCGTCGTCACCGTGCACCAGCACCACCCGGCGGGGGCGCAGCCGGGCGGCCAGCGACGCCAGCTCACCCGCGTCGGCGTGGGCGGAAAGACCGTACTGGGCCACCCGGCACTGCACCCGGGTTTCCACACCACCCAGAGTAATGGTGGCCCCGGGATCATCAGCCAGCGCCAGCAGCCGTTTCCCCGGGCTTTCCTCGTCCTGGTAACCGCAAAATATAATGGCGTTCCGGGGATCGTTAACCAGGCGAGAAGCATAAAACTGCGAGGGGCCACCGGTTAACATGCCGGAACTGGCAATGATACAGGCCGGGGCACCGGCCAGCACCTTTTCCCGCAACGGGGCCGCCGTAACCGGGCGCACCAGCCCTTTATCATGAAAAAAGGGGTTGCCCCCGTTGTTGATAAACCGCTTTAACGGGCCGCGCAGCAACTCCGGAAAATTGAGATAGGCCTGGCAAATACTGCGCACCATACCGTCCACCCAGATGGGAAACTGCGGTATCAGCCCGGCCTGCTGGTGGGCCGCAATGAGCAGTATGATCTCCTGGGCCCGTCCCAGGGCAAAGGCCGGAACCAGCGCGTGCCCGCCCGAAGCGATGACCTCGGCCACGGTACCGGCCAGGGTTTTTTCCTCCCGCTGGCGGTTAGCGTGCAGGCGGTTACCGTAGGTGGATTCCATCACCAGCAAATGGGGCGCAAAATCAGGTGCCACAAGGCCCGCTATGGTGCGCTGGTTGCCCGCGGATATATCACCGGTGTACAATACCCGCCCGGCGGCCCCTTCCAAGCCCAGCATGGCGGCCCCCAGTATATGACCGGCCGGGAAAAAGAACACCTTCACCCCCCCGGGCAGCATTATGTTGCCCCCCATGGGCACGGGCACCACCCGGGTGAACATCCTGGCCACCAAATCGGCATCATAAAGAGGGCACTCCAGTTCCTGCTCGGCCTTGATGGACATTATCTTCAGGGCATCAGCCAGCAGCACCCGCATTAAATGCACCGTTGGCGCGGTGGCATATATGGGAGCCGCCGGGTAAGCCCGGTGTACCAGCGGCAAAGCACCGATATGATCCAGGTGGGCGTGGGAAACCAGCACGGCATCCACCCCACCGGCTTCCTGCAGCAGGGCCAAATCCGGCAACGCGTCGGTTGAAGCACCGGCCACATCACCACCCATGCGAATCCCGGCGTCCATTAAAATATTTATATTATCCATTTGTAGTAGATTACAGCTGGCCCCCACCTCACTGCCACCACCCAGGGCTAGAAAACGCATTTTTTTCCCTCACAATCTGTACATATCTTTTTGATTAAATACAGATTTCTTTTATTTACATGCCGATTCCTGCTCACCGGTGGCACATAACCTTGTATCGGTGCAGGGGCCTGGTTATGATAGTAAAAGAAAAATAAAGCAGGTGATATAATAATGAATCGATTACAAGCAGAACTTGAAGTGGCCGTCCGGGCGGCCCGGGAGGCCGGTCAACTTATTAAAGATAAAATTTACAGGCATTCAATCACCGAAACAAAATCCTGCCTGTCCGACCTGGTCACCGAAGTGGACCGGCAAGCGGAGGCCGGTATCACCGGGCTGATCCGCCGGCACTTCCCGGGTCACGCCGTGGTGGGTGAAGAGCAGCAGGGTAACTACACCGGTGAACCCGGCGGCAACATTACCTGGTATATCGACCCGCTGGACGGCACCACCAATTTTGTGTTCGGCCTGCCCTTTTGCGCGGTTTCCATTGCCATGGCCGAGCACGGTATTCCGGTACTGGGGGTGATACACGATCCTCTACGGGAGGAAACCTTTACCGCTGTACGGGGCGACGGTGCCCGGCTCAACGGCTCCCCCATCAATACGGACAAATCCATTGCCACCCTGGACCAAAGCCTGCTGGTAACGGGTTACCCGGGCAATATCAATAACCGCCCCCGCATGCACCGGGTCAATTACAAAGAGGTTATCGACCGTTGCAACAACCTGCGCGCCCTGGGCTCGGCCGCCCTGGAACTGGCCTACATAGCCAGCGGCAGGTTAACGGGCTTTTGGGAAGTTTCACTAAAGCCCTGGGATGTGGCTGCGGGGATGGTGCTGGTGAAAGAGGCGGGCGGAGAGGTGAGCAATCTAACCGGCCAACCACTGCTGCTCACGGAAAACGTGGACATAGCAGCCACCAACGGGCTGATTCACCGGGAATTACTGGAGTGCCTGGCATGGCGGGAGGACAGCCCCCTGGAATAATATAAGTAATTACACCTCTATAAAACGCGTAATAATTTTTTATTTTTTGCAGCAAAATATAAAAAATTGTAGGGGGGATTTGTATTGAGCCGTATCACAACCGGGGAAATGCTTCAACTACGTGAGTTATTGCAAATGGAAACCAATTCGGTGGCCAAAGCAAAGGCAACACTAAATCTGATCCAGGATGAGGAACTGTTAACCCTTGCCAAATCCGGCGTGCAGGCTTCGGAAGCCAGAATCAAGGGCTTGCAAAAATTTATCAGCGATAACGATATGGTTAAAGCGGAGGTGCATTAAATGGCGTCGCTTTTGCAAAACTTACTGGGCAATGAAAACGATTTTAAAATCAACGACCAGGTACTGGCCAACGACGCCTTAATGGCTTTAAAGGGGGCTTCCGTGGCCTATCTCGGCGCCACGCTGGAATCCGCCACACCGGAAGTCAGAAGGATGTATAATGAATATCTGACCCAGTGCGTCATGGCCCATGAAGGGATGACCGCACTGGCTATGAAAAAAGGTTGGTATAAACCATACCTCGCCCCCGAAGAGCAGATAACCGAAACCTTCAAACAGTCTGAATGGGTGCTGAACGCCAACACATAGTAGTTATTGAAATGAATGGGGAGGCCTTTAAAAAACATGGCCTCCCACCCGCATTTAACAACCAGCAACCCAATGGTGCTTAAACCCGTCCCCTTTCTCTGGCTATACGGGCGAACTGCTCCCCTTTGCTGGCCGGGGGCACATGGAGCACTGAGCGCCGGGTCATGGACAGCGCCCCGGTGGGGCATGCCGAAACACAGGCGCCGCAGCCGATACACCGGTCCTGTTTGATGGATGATACCTCCGAGCCATCACCGTCAATAACCAGTTCAATCGCCTTAATATGACAGTTTTCCACGCACATGCCGCAGCCCGTGCAGGAACCAGTATCCACAGCGGGGATAAAATTACTGGGATGCACGGCCTGCAGGCCGGACTCGTTGATGGTCCGCAGCACTCCGCAACAGCAGCCGCAGCAGTGGCATATATAAGCGGGTTTATTGAGCACATTATCCCCCAGGTGCACCAGACCCAGCTTTTCTGTCTTATCCAGCACCCGCAGCAACTCGTCCACCGTGGCCGCTCTGGCCAGCCCCCGGCTCACCAGCCAGCGGGCCGCACCCCCCAGGGAGGTGCACACATCCTCCACAGGCGCATCACAGGCTTTGCCCAAATGAGAGGCCTTATGCCGGCAGGAACACATACCCAGCGCGCCACCACCAGCAGCACGGATAATCTCAGAAGCTTTTTCGTAATCCAAAACTTCG
Organism: Desulfallas thermosapovorans DSM 6562; assembly: GCF_008124625.1. Taxonomy (NCBI): domain Bacteria; kingdom Bacillati; phylum Bacillota; class Clostridia; order Eubacteriales; family Desulfallaceae; genus Desulfallas; species Desulfallas thermosapovorans. The sequence continues at coordinate 10,590 of NZ_VNHM01000015.1, read as the reverse complement.
GTTTCCACGGCGGCGGGTATAAGGTTTTCATAAACCAGTGTTTTAAACATTTTGGTATCCCCGCCGAAAAACTCTTCCCGCACCCCGGGGCTTTGGAAGTATCTTTCAAAAAGATCCGCCAGTTCCTTCATATCAATATCTTCCCGCACCCGCATGAAGGTATATTCAAAGAACCCCACCACCATGGGAGCCAGCATATAATAAGTGGTGTCCCTGCGCGGCAAGTCCAGTACAAGCCCTTTATCCGCCATACCATTTAACATTTGTACCAGCTCAGTTTCATTCATACCAGTGATACCGGCAATTTTATCCGCCGGCATGGGCAACAGGGGAAACTTGCCACCCAACTGAGCCTCGCTTTCCGTAAAAAGCCGGTACAAAATCTCCATCAACAGCTCATTAACCGGTACCCCCACCGGGTTTTTATTCAAACGCTCAGCCAGTGCCCGGTAGACTTCCTCCTTTGCATTTATCAAATGCCCCATATTTGTACGCCTCCTTGTTATTTATAATAATGACGATTACTTTTCATATCAGCTAAACTTATTATCCTTTCTGGCAAGCTGGTCCAGCACCTGCAGAAAAACCTTGAAATCCGCCGGGGAAAACTGTTCCCTTATTTCCTCATCCAACTTTTCAGCCAATTCAATCATTTCAGCGCCGCGCTTCCTGGCCTTTTCGGTTAAAAATACCAGCAAAGAACGGCGATCTTCGGGATCATCCCTTCTAACCACATGACCACTGCGTTCCATGCGGTCCAAAATACCGGTGAGGGTGGACCCGTCGATTTCCAGGCTCCTGGCCAGTGCTTTAAATTTCATGCCGTCTTTACCCCAGAGCACACTCAGCACGTAAAATTGTACAGGGGTGATCTCAAAGGTGGCCAGGTTGCTTTCGTAATAACGCTGCACCTTGCGCATTACTTTACTGAGTTTAAAACAAATATACTTTTCCGGGGCTTGCTGGTTTGTTTGATTGTGCATACTTATTCACCCCTTTAATTTGTATAGCAATTATTCGTATACAAATATTATATTGGCAATAATAGCATACGTCAATGGAAAACAGAATTTTAGGCATTATTTTTATATTCGCAAAATAATAAAACGGCATAAAGCCGCCGTTAATTTTCTGCTATGATTGTAGTGAAATGTCAAGTGGACTGGTTCATTTAAAGGAGGATGACGTTTAATGGCCAAATTTATAGTCGGTGTCATGGGCGGCGGGGAAAACGCCACGGAGAAACACTGCCGGTGGGCCTACCGCCTGGGGGAATTGATTGCCCGGGAGGGCTGGGTACTGCTAAACGGGGGACGACCGGCAGGGGTGATGGAAGCATCCGCCAGGGGAGCCAGGGAAAACGGGGGGCTGACCATAGGCATTTTGCCCGGCCGGGTCCACAGTTCCGCATCCCAATACATAGACATCGCCATAGCCACCGGCATGGGGGACGGGCGTAATTATATCAATGTCCTTTCCAGCCACGTAATAGTGGCATTACCGGGCCGGGCCGGTACAATTTCCGAGATCGCCCTGGCCTTAAAAAACCACAAGCGGGTTATCCTGCTGGGATTCGATACCGGCAACCTGTTCAGCCATTACCAGCAAAGCGGCCTGCTGTACCGGGCCGCCACCCCGGAGGAGGTAATTAACATCATTAAAGGGAAGCAGGGGGACGGTTCTCCAGCTTTCTTTTAGGTAACTTTACAACTCTCATCTAATACGAATCATCTATTTTATCTTAATATTGTGATTCAATAACTGACCTATATATTATTAAACGTTCATCCAACTGAAGGATTTTATCATCCACCGTCAACATAAATCGCAATTCTATCAGGCAATATCTTGCACCTCTAAAAACAGCTTAAAGGGGCTGAGTTATAAACCCAACCCCTTATGTTTAAATCTTTACTACCGTCCTATCAAGAACGGTAGAGAGTAAATCTCCGCAAATTGTACCGTAAGCGATAACTCACGTCTACTGTTTTGTAAAGGTTTACCTTCAAAACAACTGTTGTTTATTTTTGTTACTTTATCGCCTCAATGATAAAAGAAGCCACAAACTCTTCAACCTGTTTACCCGGTGCCCATGAGCGCACAATCTCTTTACTATTATCCTTGGGCGTCATTTTGATATCCTTGAATCCTGCATTCCGCAGCATAGCTCTAATATCTTCAACATATTCGGCGCCACCAATACAGCCGGCAATCAGTGCCAGGTCCTGTTTAATATCTTGAGGCAATGGTGCGGTGGCCACAACGTCAGATATGGATACCCTGCCCCCTGGTTTAAGCACGCGATAAATTTCCTTATACACCTGCTCCTTATCCACGGAAAGATTGATAACACAATTTGATATGACCACATCCACTGACGCATCAGCCACCGGTAAATGTTCAATTTCCCCCAATCTGAAATCCACGTTGGCATACCCGCTCTCCGCGGCATTCTTCCGGGCCAGTTTAATCATGTCCGGGGTCATATCCACCCCTATTACATACCCGGTTTCCCCCACCCGCTTTCTGGCCAGGAAGCAATCGAAGCCTCCACCGCAGCCAAGGTCCAGCACTGTTTCTCCCTCTTTGAGGGCGGCTACGGCGATGGGATTGCCGCAGCCCAATCCCATGTTGGCTTCCAGCGGTACACTGGCCAGGTCATCCCGCGTGTACCCAATTTTAATGGATTTATCAATGATATCCGCCGGGGTACCGCTGCAGCTGCAGCCTCCCCCGCAGCATCCCCCCTGGGACCCCTTTGTGGCAACCCCGGCATAATTTTTACGGATATACTCCCTGATTTTTTCTTTATCATGCATTAAAATCATCCTCCAGTTTATAAGTCCACAGGCCTTTTATTTCAAGTACACAATTAATAAAAGAACACAAATAAACGTCCTGGCTTACTTACTTTTGTTTACCTCAAGGCAAGAACACATTTCATTTTCCATGCGCAGACAGGCGTCGTAATCACGGTTAGACTGCCGGTTTTTCAGATTCTCTTCTATTTGGCTAAACAAATCATTATTTATAGCCGCCAGCCGCTGGTTAAAAACCTTTTCATTCAGGGAATAAAACACCCACCGGCCATCCTTGTCATCATTTACTATGCCGCTTTTCCTCAAAATCCGCAAGTGATGGGAAACAGCCGGCTGGGACATGGCCAGCTCATCTATAATTTCGCAAACACACATATCCCGCCGCGACAACATCATGATAATTTTCAGCCGTGTATCATCAGCCAATATTTTTAAAAAATCCAAAACATCCCCCATTCTCTTTTCCCCTCCCCTACAAAATTGCAATACACGATCGGTTTTATCAGCTCCCCCTGGCATTTTAAGATTTCACCTTGTCGGCAGTACCCCCGGGTCAAAGTATTTCCGCTTAAAGGAAAGGGCCACGTTAACCAGCCAGATCATCACGGGTACTTCGATCAGCGGGCCGATTACCGCAGCAAAAGCCGGGCCGGAATTGATACCGAACACCGCCACCGCCACCGCGATGGCCAGTTCAAAGTTATTGCTGGCGGCGGTAAAGGAAAGGGTTGTGGCTTGCTCGTAGTTAACCCCGGCCTTTTTGCTGATCAAGAACGAAACCAGGAACATGATCAAAAAGTATAAAACAAGCGGTATGGCGATTCTGGCCACGTCCATGGGCAGGGCAACTATATAATTACCCTTTAAGGAGAACATCACCAGTATGGTAAACAGCAAAGCTATTAAAGTTAAAGGACCGATTTTGGGCATGAACTGTTTGTCATACCACTCCTTACCCTTTACCGGCATCAAGGTAAACCGGGTGATGATACCCGCCAAAAAGGGAATGCCCAGGTAAATGAACACGCTCCTGGCCACCTCGGCCATGGAAATTTGTATCTCCAGAGACTGCAGGCCAAACCACCGGGGCATAAGGGTGATAAAAAAGTAAGCGTAAAATGAAAAAAACAGTACCTGAAATACCGAGTTCAGCGCCACCAGGGCTGCGGCATACTCGGAATCACCCCTGGCCAGCCCGTTCCAGACAATCACCATGGCAATGCAGCGAGCCAGGCCGATCAAGATCAATCCTACCATATACTCGGGATAATCCCGTAAAAAAATTATAGCCAGGAAAAACATCAACAGCGGGCCGATAATCCAGTTTTGCACCATGCTCAGCCCCATCACCCGGCCATTGGTAAACACCTTGCTGATTTCCTCATACTTCACCCTGGCCAGAGGCGGGTACATCATGATGATCAGGCCGACGGCGATGGGAATATTGGTTGTACCCACCTGAAAACGTCCCCAGAAACCGGCGATTTGCGGGTATAAGTAACCGCCCGCCACCCCCATCGCCATGGCCAGAAAAATCCACAGGGTTAGATACCGGTCTAAAAAATTTAGTTTACCGGTTATTGAATCGGGCATAACGTTTTTAGCCTCCCTTATATTATATAAAAGTTGTTTTATATTTTAGGCCAAAAAAATTAACGCTCTCATGAACAGTTAGCCAACCTAAATCGCCCCCTTTTAAATATATAAAAATATATTTATATATTAATGCAAAAAATAATAAATGGCAATATATCAAATGGATCTAGTACAATGCTCCCTCATCCAGGTTTAAAACATGCAACACCCTTATCTTTTTTCATAGTATCTCACATCTTTCATACTCTTCTCTACCCTCTAAGAAACAGTTATAATTAGTTATGATCAGCTCTGATATTTCCCCTCTTTGGCTAGCTTTAGAGTTAATAACTCTCTTGGCCTGCACATTAAAAATATTAAAGTCTTGATATAATTCATCAAAAAAGTTGTCATTCTCATTTACATTTTTGGGATCAGAATTACTTAACATCAAATATGCCGATTTTTTATCAACTTCTGAATAAAAATTTGCCAATCTTATCTGTTCTTGATCACTAAAAGCGTCCATACTATAAGAAGTAAAATTAGAAGTCACATTAAGTGGCTTGTATGGTGGATCAAAATACACAAAACTTTTTTCGTTAATGTACTTCTTACACGCTGAAAAGTCTCCGTAAAAAGCTAAAACGTTCTGTAGTACTTTGCTTACATTCCTTAAATTTGTTTCATTGCAAATAGTTGGTTTTTTATACCGCCCCATTGGTACATTGAAAAGGCCTCTCCTGTTAACCCTAAACAGGCCATTAAAGCATGTCTTATTTAAAAACAAGAACGACCCGGCTATTTCGATGGCTCTCTCACTGTAGTCAGCGGAGGTAAAGTCCAACTTATTGCGATTATAGTCCTCTCGGACAGAATAATAGAATTTTTTACGCTGTTCTTTCTCCAGCCCCAGGTATTTGCTTTCCAATTCTTTTAGATAACTGATTAAAGCTTCAACATCTTTCTTAATCACTCGATAAGTAGTTATAAGTTCGGGATTTATGTCAAAAATATATGCTTCCTTAATTTTGAATCTTTGCATTACATCGAATAACACAGCCCCGCTACCAACAAAGGGTTCTATATAACGATCAATTTTCCCCTCTTCCAAAGCTTTTGGGTAATACTTTTTAAATGCATTTAACAGCTGAGTTTTGCCCCCAGCCCATTTGACAAAGGGCTTTGCGGAAATACTCTTGTCAGCGGATTTCATTTTTTAATCCTCCCCCTGGTTAGTAGAGAACCATCGTTTTCCATAACAATCATAGCACAGTTTCACTACAAGTGAAATTATGGTAAAAAAGTTTATTTTATTATATTATTGAGGTGAATTTTATGACGGGTAAACACATTTATAAGTATACAAAAATCGCTCAAGCCAGAAAAGAACTATGAAAATCATAAGGGCTATCTCAAGAGCAGCTTGCCAGTAAAATCGGGATAACTTAAGTATGATAACTAAAAATTAGAAAACCTTCTGCCCCAAGGGCTAATACCGCTTCCAAATTTTAGACCCCTCTTTGTTGTGTCACGCGCTCAGCCCAGTAATAACAAGGCCTTTCAGGCCCCCTGTCAAACTCAAGGATAAGTAAAAGCTATATTTTAAAAATTGATGCACCTAATTGTTATAATTCCTTTTCTTTGTAGATTTTGTTTGAAATCGCTGATGCTCTCGATACACAAATAACTCAACTTTTTAAATATGTCTGATTATTAACAAGAGAATGTAAATTATCCAAATGGTAAAGTTAGATGGCTCTCAATAATACCATTAAGAAACTTATAGAGTAAAAGGAATATGGATTTTTTCGTGATGCACTTTAGACAGAAATAAAATATTACATTACTTAAGGGAGGTTAAAAACAAGTGATCATTAAAAAATTTGTTGATGGGAGCCTGTTAGAATATGGTCGAGGCCGGTTTGATAACTGGTGCGTTTTCCTTTCCAGGCCAAATCAGAACAGATATGCACCTAAAGACATTGAATACTTTACTCGCTTGAAAAATATAGGCTCTACTCATGGATATAGTAATGTTTATGATAATTTTGTTGAAATTTACGAATTGACTAGCTCGAATATAAATAAAAAGGTTTTACAAGCTATTTCCGCCAGAGCTCAAAAATTCGGAAATGACGCTTTGGAAATAGATATATTATTTTCCATACTCTACGCTGCGATGGTTGCAGAAGAAAATAAGGAAAATACAAAATTAGGTAAAAGAATTAAAAGGTTAGGCGTTCATCAGTTGCTAATTGAGAATATGTCGCCCGTGAACGCTGCTAACCACAGCAAAGGAAAAAGTTGGCGCCAAATAGACGCAGAATGCAAAACCAGAGGATTTTAATTGAGCTTTCCCCAACGAAAAGCCTTGTATACTTTGAGGATTATATCGAAATAAAAGCATTTTCTAACCCAAGAAAATCCTCTAAACAGGATCAGGCCATTGTTAAACTATAGATTATTTTGCCCATTAAGTTATCGCCCTGGGTCAATAACCCCTGCCTTCCAACATTTCTTCATAATTGTAAAAACCCTGGCCAGTTTTACGGCCCAACCTGTTTTGCGCCACCATTTGGGCCAGTGCAGGGGATGGTTTGTGTGCCGGGTTGCCTGTTTCCCGGTAATGTTCCATATTAATCGAAAGCACCAAATCCAGGCCGATTAAATCCATCTGGTAAAACGGTGCGATTTTATGTCCCAATCCTTCCTTGACCGCCAGGTCGATATCCTCATAGGAAGCTACGCCCGTGTCATAAAGGAATAATGCTTCCCTGTGCACCACGGATAAAATACGATTGACCAGGAAGCCATGGATCTCCTTATCCAGCATAATGGGGATTTTGCCCATGCTTCTGCAAACAGCGGCAATGGTCTCGGCTGTTTCCTCAGCAGTATGGGGTCCTTTAACCACCTCCACCGGAAGCATGGCCAGCGGTGGTACAAAGAAGTGCATATTACAGATTTTTTCCGGCCTGCTTGTGGCATCAGCCAGCCGGGAACTGACAATAAAGGAGCTATTGGTAACAAGCAACGCCTGCGGCGGGCAAATTTTGTCCAGGCGGGCAAATATCTGCCGCTTAAGCTCCAGCACCTCCGGCACCACCTCGATGACCAGATCGGCATCCATTGCCGCTTCATCCAGGCTGGTTGTAAAGCTCAGGTTCTCTTTACCGGCCTTGGCGGCCTCTTCGGTAAGCTTGCCTTTGGCAACCCGGCCGGGCAAATACTTGTCTAAAAAGCGCCTGGCCTTATCCAATGCCTCTTTACTGATATCGTTACATTTCACCTTGTACCCCGCCAGCGCCGCACAAATGGCGATCTGGTGCCCCATGGTACCCGCACCAACCACACAAACATTATTGATTCCCGGAGCTTTCACTGAACATCAATCCCTTCGTCCATTAAATAATTAATATTGACCGCAAAAAATACTTTAAGAGTTTGTCCCAACAGTAGCTTTGGTACCAACGTGAATACCGCAAAAGCCAGCTAACATTGAGATCATAAGTGCCTCGCGCAGACTTTTCGAACAACCTTTTTAATGGTATTGAGTATGTCTAAGAAGGCATTCGGCTTTTAATGAATCAACAATAAAGGCTAAAATTGTAAGCAACCTTCCCACTTATAAGATGTTAGGAATTGGACAGAAATAATTCTGGTTCCCGCCTGCTGGCAAAGTTAACCTCAATTTCGTGTTTATGATTTAAATAGCGTATATCATCAAAGTACTTGGCCTGGTTGGGACATTTTTTAATACAGGCGCCACATTTAATACAAATGCCATTTAATTTGGAAACGTCCTCGTAGTCTATGGAGCCCATGGGGCAAACCTGCACACAAAGTTTGCAATCGACACAATTGCTGTTTGTTTTTGGGGTTACCTTCCTGATATCGACGGGATTGCCATTTTCATCCTTGGGCATGTAATATTGCCTGTAGGGCTTGTTTCCCGGCACAAATACAGGTTGAGTGTGGTTTTGTTTGATTTTTTCACATATTTTACCGGCAAAATCAGCCACTATAGCCATATCTTTTTCATCAGGCCTGTTTTGGGCCAGAGTTTTGGAAAAGGAATGCTCTCCTATAAAAGCACCACCGGCAAAAACCTTGAAACCATTTGACTCAAGAATATCTTTTAATTCAATGGCCGCATCATCATAATTGCGGTTTCCATAAACGACCACGGAAACGGCCAGCGCACCGTTGCCCGCAATGGAAGAGTTCAAATATTTAAGCAATACATTGGGAACCCTTCCCGCGTAGACTGGAACACCAAAAACAACAACATCCTCTGCTGTAAACGAAATCGCATTTTGCCTGGCTTCCGGCAATGTAAAATCAACTTTAGTTACAACTTTTTCCCCATGAATGCTTTCAGAAATACTGTTGGCTATCCCCGATACTATTTTTTCAGTAGTGCCCGTCGGGCTAAAATACATGGCATTAATTCTTTTATTCACGATAGGCCTGGTTTTTTGAACTATCTGATAATTAACCAGGCTTACACCACCTTTCTTATTTCTTTAAAACGACCACTGTATAAATTCTATGTAACCATAATACACTATTCAGGCAATTAATTGTAACTAATCAGCATTGAACTTTTCATCACAGGAGACAATCCGGTTTCATTTATACCGCCCCAGATAGCGGTCTACCGGATACTTTTGGGCATTGGCCACAACTTTATCTTGAATGGCTTTGGATAAGTCTATTCCGGTGGCATTGGCCAGTGAAAGGCAATAAATAACTACATCGGCCAGTTCCTCCCGCACCCGCTCCCGTGGTATATCAGCATTACCGGTACCGTCGTCCCACTGGAACAATTCCATTAACTCGGCAGCCTCTATGGCAATGGACATGGATAGATTCTTGGGACTGTGGAACTGGCTCCACCGGCGTTCTTCCACAAAAGCGGCTACCAGGTCTTTGAGTTGCTGGATATTGGTGTTGGCGTCAGACATTGAATAAAACCCTCCCGGATTTAATCCATAATAAAATACACCTTTTTAAGAACCAATCTTTTCTTAAAACCACACGCGAACCAGTTTTATTGTAGATAATTTCCACGTTTACTCTTCTTCCGCCAAGTAGGGAAAATGGCTTTCCTTAATCCTTCTAATCCCGCCCCTGGGGCCGGGAACGTCACCCTTGTAGCGGGGTATGATATGAATATTAAGATGATACCGGTATAAAATAGATAATTTTCTGGAGACGAGATTGCGAAAAATTAATGATGAAGATTTGATTAAAAAGTTGTTTTATGTAGCAATGGAGGCAGAAGGTATGGAACAGTTTACCAATGCCCTGGAAAAAGTTGAGCAAGAAAAGACCGGTTATTGAGCCGTCACCCCGGAGGAGATAATCGGCATCATTAAACGGAAGCAGGAGGACGGTTCTCTTGCTTCCCTGTGATTATCTTTTTACCGGGAGAGCTTCACTTGGCCAATAGCGGGTACAGCTCTTTCTCTTCCAGTTCAATCCGTTTTTGTAGTGCGGCAAAAACAGCGTCTGTCTCCTTGCTGAATTGTTCAGGATTTGCCTTGATTTTACTGGGTGCCAGATATTTTGTCTTGTAGTCATAAAACACTTTGGAAATACCACTCATCTCATTGATAAACCGGCGGGCTATCGCTTTTACTTTATCGTTGGGGTGACTTAACAAGCTGGGGTAAAGAAATTTATCCTCACTACTAAGGTGTACAGATACTTTACCGGATAATTTTCCTAACTCCATTGAAATGTCCATTGCTTTGGCCTCGAGTTCATGCACCTTTGAAAGTTGCTTAATAGATGCTGCCAGGGCTAAAATTTCCTTGTGCTGTCTTTTTAAGTTTGTTAAATCCATAAAAAAAATACCTCCCCACAAACTAGCAGCCTGTCTAAGAATTGATACTTTAAAAAACTGTGGTTAGGGGCCTTAAAACAAATTCATATGAATTTATATAAAAATTTTAAGCAGAATGAGGTGCCCCTTTAACTATTTACCAAGCCAACTTCTTTTTATTTCCAAATAGCTTCAAAATGTTGTGCGTAAGGCATAGAAGGACCCATTCTCCGCGCACCAAGTCGAGCCCGCGGAGAAGAAATCTTCGAAAACCCCGGGCTTCCTTAATTTGGCCAAAAACAGGCTCAACTGTTTGTTTTCGCAAGGCATATTTTGCCCGTCCTTTTTGGGTTCGCAACTTCC
>NZ_VNHM01000014.1 GCF_008124625.1 Desulfallas thermosapovorans DSM 6562 | reverse complement strand
CGCCCAGTAATTCCGGACAACGCTCGCCCCCTACGTTTTACCGCGGCTGCTGGCACGTAGTTAGCCGGGGCTTCCTCCAGTGGTACCGTCACTTGCTTCTTCCCTCTGGACAGAGTTTTACAATCCGAAGACCTTCGTCACTCACGCGGCGTTGCTCCGTCAGGCTTGCGCCCATTGCGGAAGATTCCCCACTGCTGCCTCCCGTAGGAGTCTGGACCGTGTCTCAGTTCCAGTGTGGCCGGTCGCCCTCTCAGGCCGGCTACCCATCGTCGCCTTGGTAGGCCGTTACCCTACCAACTAGCTAATTGGACGCGGACCCATCTAGTAGCGGTTTGCACCTTTCTTCACCGGACCATGCAGTCCGGTGAACGTATCCGGTATTAGCACCGGTTTCCCGGCGTTATCCCAGGCTATTGGGCAGGTTATCCACGCGTTACTCACCCGTCCGCCACTAGGTTTAACAAAAAGTAAGCTTCTCGTTAAACCCCGTTCGACTTGCATGTGTTAAGCACGCCGCCAGCGTTCGTCCTGAGCCAGGATCAAACTCTCCATAATATTCTTTATGAGAAATTTAATCTTTGACTCGTTTGTGAATTACTCGTTTTAGCGCTTGCCTAAAAGCCTCTGCCGCCGCCGGTTGGCTTGGGCACCGGCTCTTAGCTTTTGCTTGACGAGGTTTGATGTGTTGAACTAGGTTCAACTTTCATCTCTTTGCACTGTTTAGTTTTCAAGGACCGTTTTAAGCATCGCCCTATTGGCGACCTTTGTATTATATCGCATTCGAGTTTAGTTGTCAACACTTATTTGCAAACAACTCTTTGCTCGCAGCGACTTTTATATACTAGCATTTACTTGCCCGGCTGTCAACACTTTTTTATTACTTTTAAGTTATTATTTTTTATTTACCTCTTTTTATACATGGTTAACAAATTTTTTTAGAATTATTCAATAAGGTTTGCGCTAGTGTCAGGTGATGAAAGGCTAAAGCTCAAAGATTTTCAGCCTTTCATCACCTGACACCTAATTTAACTTACCGTTACCTGCCATCAACTCCCAGTATACCCCCCGGTATATTAATCACGGCTTCAGGAACATCTCCCACAATAATACTTTCCGCCACAGGCACCTTGGTAGCCACCTTAACCTCGCCGCTGTGCAGCGGAACCACCACCCGTACCATGGTACTAAAATCAAGATATATTTTATGCCGGGTCTGGTTGATACCTGCCTGTTCAAACCGGTCCAGCACATTCACACTAACCGTACCCATTGGATAAATATCCACCTTGATACGCGGTCCCAAGTCGGCGAAAATATAACTACCCAGCAACTGTCCCATGGGGACTGATACTTGTTTCGCATTTAAATTCTGTAATTTGTTTTGTACTTCCAATGTAATATCTGCGGCCATTTTGTTTATCCAAACCGTATTGGCCTGCATCAAAGCCACCCGCCCATTATAATCCCGGTGCACGGTAATGAAGTCCTGGTAATCAATATCCCCACCGGATACCTCTTGTTGCACAGTTTGATTAATTACCGCTACGGCCATTTGCGTTACTTCAATCTCGGCAATGGAAAAAAGCGTGGGCCGTACCCGCGTATCAAAGAAAAAATAGACTGCCAACATTAATAATATTAATGTTATAAAAAGGAGTACTCTTTTAAAGGGCCTTCTTTTTTTAAACACGGTTTCACCCCCGGGATAACAGGAAGCAGAAGAACCGTCCCCTTGCTCCCGAATCACTGCAACTGGTTATGTTATATCTATATTGAGTGACCGCAAAAAAAAACCCGAATATTTTCGGGTCAGAGCTATGCAAGACGTATAAATTTTCTTTTACCGGCCTTAATTATCATACCAGGGACGGGTTTAATCTTTTGGCTGGGATCGCTGAATCGTTCACCGTCAACCCGCACCGCACCCTGCTGAATCAATCTCCTGGCCTCACTGGTACTGGTGCACAGATTGGACAGGTGCAGCAGTTTAGGGAGCCAAACCAGGCCGTCTTCCAATATATCCTGTGTAATATTAAATGTTGGAATTTCCTCGGGCAGGTCGTGCTGTTGGAACACACGTTTGAACTCATCTTCAGCACGCATAGCTGCCTCTTGACCATGATAAATGCTCACGATTTCACGGGCCAAGTGCATTTTCACATCCCGGGGATGCAATTCGCCGCTTTGCAGGCCGGTAGATATTTTATTTACCTCATCAAGGGGCAGCGTGGTGACCAGCTCAAAATAACGCACCATTAATTCATCGGGAATACTCATGGTCTTACCGTACATTTCTCCCGGAGATTCGTCAATACCTATGTAGTTGCCCAGGCTCTTACTCATTTTCTGCACACCGTCCGTACCTTCAATAATGGGCATCATCAACGCCACCTGGGGTTCCTGACCGTATTCACGCTGCAGTGTTCTACCCATAAGCAGGTTAAATTTCTGGTCGGTTCCGCCCAGTTCCACATCTGCCTGCAAAGCAACTGAGTCATAGCCCTGCATTAAAGGATAGAAAAATTCGTGTACACTGATGGGCATCCCCTCTTTGAACCGTTTCTCAAAATCATCCCGCTCCAACATTCTCGCTACGGTGTACTTAGCCGCTAATTCAATGACTTGCACAAAATTCAAAGGAGCAAGCCATTTGCTGTTAAATGTGATGGTAGTCTTATCGGGATCAAGCACTTTGAATATTTGTTTTTCATATGTTTTAGCGTTGACCAAAACCTGCTCTTCGGTTAGCGGCTTTCTGGTTTCGGATCTACCCGTGGGGTCACCAATACGGGCGGTAAAATCGCCGAGAATAATCGTGGTGCGGTGCCCCAACTCTTGAAACTGCCGCACTTTATGCAATACAACGGTATGACCGAGATGAATGTCCGGGGCCGTGGGATCCAGACCCAATTTAATATGTAAAGGTATGCCCGTTTTTACCGACCTGTGCAGCTTAGCAATTAGCTCTTCCTCCGGTACAATTTCAACCACGCCTCTTTTAATGATTTCCAGTTGCTTATCAACGCTGAGCATGATTACAATAACTCCTTTCCGTTACCTCAATTTTTAAATTATATCAAATCTACAAGATAGAAAACAAGGTGGCAATTTCTGTGTTAATACTTTCGTTGGTAGTATGATATAATTGCGTTGTTAAACACAGGTAAGACTTCCTTAAAGGAGTGAGCATTGTTTGTCCGCAAAGAAAAAACGTAAAAAGAGGAAACTCAATCCTACCAGGTTTATATTATTTATCTTGATTATCTTTTTTCTGGTATCGGCAGGAGCCACGGCCGGACTGCTATTTGTAAGCATTAAAGATTTGCCTGCATTTAATGAAAAAAATTTGATCCCGGCCAATGCCACCCAAATATTTGACAGCAATGAACAACTGGTGACCCAAATTGGATCAGAAAATCGAACGCAAGTTTCACTAAGTCAAATACCACTACATGTTCAGGAAGCTTTTTTAGCCGCCGAAGATCACTTGTTTTATGAACACCACGGTATCAGAATCGAGGCCATTGCCCGGGCCGCCATTAATGACGCGTTGCATATGTTGGGTGCGGAACGAAACTTTCAGGGTGCTAGTACCATTACCCAGCAACTGGTTAAATTATCATTTTTGAACCCGGAAAGGACTATTAAAAGAAAAATACAGGAAGCTATTCTATCCTTTAAGATGGAAAGCAGGTACTCCAAAGAAGAAATTCTGTCTATGTACTTAAACCGGATATATTTTGGGGAGGGAGCTTACGGCATCCAAGCCGCAGCTCAAACATACTTTGGCAGGGACGCCGGTGATCTGACCATAGCTCAGGCCGCCTTGCTGGCGGGCATTATAAAATCACCAAATAACTATTCACCTTATCAAAATTTCGATCTTGGTCTGTCCCACCGGAACCAGGTGCTGGATGATATGTACCGATATAATTTTATCAATGAAGGAGAATATCAACAGGCCAAAGCAGAGGAGCTGGTATTAAAGCAGGGTGGTACTAATGCCAACAAATACCCTTATCCATATTTTGTGGATTATATTACTGAGCAATTGGTGGAAAAATTCGGTGAGGAAAAAGTATTTAAAGGTGGTTTAAAGGTATACACCACTCTGGATCCCCAGATCCAAACCTATGCGGAAAACGCCATGGCCAACCAGGCCAATTTCCCTTCTTCCCAAAGGGACTCCAGTGGCGTGCTGCAGCCCCAGGGTGCCATGGTAATAATTGAGCCCAGAACAGGTGAAGTAAAGGCACTGGTGGGTGGCCGGGAACACACCCACCAAAGATCACTGAACAGGGCCACCATGTCCCCCAGACAGCCCGGGTCAGCTATTAAACCAATCCTGGCCTACGGTCCCGCCATAGAACTGAAAGGCATGGGCCCGGCTACCGTCATAGATGATGCACCGGTTACTTATCACAGTTACGGCAACTATTCACCGCGCAACTCAGGCGGAGGTTACCGGGGTCTAATCACCCTGCGCACCGCTTTGACCCATTCGGTCAATATCGTGGCAGTAAAACTTCTTATGGATCACGTACAAATATCCAATGCCGTTAATTTTGCCGCCCGGATGAACATTAACATCGACCCCACGGGTCCGGCCATAGCACTTGGCGGCTTGAAACATGGTGTAACTCCGATGCAACTGGCGGGAGCATATGCTGCAATTGCTAATAACGGTCTCTATATCGATCCTGTTTCCATTTTAAAGGTGGAAGACTACGATGGTACCGTTTTATTCGAGGCAGAACGAACCCCCCGCAGGGCAATGAAGGAAACTACGGCTTATCTATTGACTGATATGATGAAATCAGTGGTACAATCCGGCACCGGCACCGGCGCCCAAATCGGCCGCCCGGTGGCGGGGAAAACCGGTACCACGGACGATGGTAAGGATATCTGGTTCGCCGGTTATACGCCGGATCTGGTGGGTGTGGTCTGGATCGGTTACGACACCCCTGTGAAAATGCCTCACAGTTATGGGGGTACTTATCCCGCCCAAATATGGCGGGAGGTGATGCGGCAGGCGCACCAGGGAATTCCATCCCACGATTTCACCAGACCACAGGGCCTGACTTCGGCCACCGTGGACAGCAAGTCAGGGCTTTTGCCCGGCCCCAATACACCGCCGGAACACATGGTGACCGATCTTTTTGCTTCCGGTACCGTACCGTCCAAACATGATAATGTGCATGTGTTAACCGAAGTGTGCGCCACCACGGGGCTGTTACCCAACCAGTATTGCCCGGAAAGAATCACCCGGGTCATGCTAAAACTACCCTATACCTCATCACCGGCGGTGGCGGATTATAACCTGCGGGTACCGACCAAAATATGTGATGTGCACGGCATTGACAGTGTTACCAACCCGGAAGAGGAAGTAAATACGGACGTAAACATAACCATCCCCGGGAATGACGCTGAAAACGGTGTAGACAACCAGGGGCATCCGGCGGACAGGCGTTCCAGAAACAATAACGGTTTATACATGCCGAACAATACAGGCACCGATTTATAAATTTAATTACCTGAAGGATGAAATAAAAAACCTTGGCCCGGCACCGGGCTAAGGTTTTTTAGTACCAATCCTATTGAATCTCCGTGTTGGATAAGGTTTTGCGGTGCTCACTTATAGATGCCAGGTGTTGAAAGTCTGAAAGAATTCTTTCATGACGTTTTGTGCCCTGGAAAGGCATGTTTCAATACCTGACACCAAAGCCTACTTTTCGAACAAACTCTTAAAGTATCATTTGCGCCACTATATTGATGGTGCTTTTAACGCTATTTTAATTCCACCACGGTTACCCCGCTGCCCCCTTCGCCCTGTTCGCCCAAGCGATAGTTTTTGACCCTGCGGTGCTCCTTTAATAATTTGTGCACGGCGGCCCGCAGCGCCCCGGTACCTTTGCCGTGAACCAGCTGTATCACCGGCAGCCCGGCTACACAAGCATCGTCCAGATATTTTTCCACCTCGGCCAGCCCTTCATCCACCCGCATACCGCGCATGTCCAACCGGGGGGATATGTCCCTGGCCTTTTGCTGTACCAGTTGGCCTATACCGGTGCGCTGCGGCCGGTCTGTTTCTTTTGTCGTGGCCTGGCGCAGTTCACGGCGGGGTATGGTCATCCTGATTATACCCACCTGTACCTGAACCTGGTCATCCGGGCCGGGTGCCTCCAGCACCACACCGTGCTGCCCGTATTTAGGTATAAAAACCTCATCACCGGGTTTTACCTCGGTGACAGCCTCACCAGGACGCCCGGGGGCAGCGGCGGGTTCTTTGGCCTGCAATTTGGACTGCAGTTGTTTTAAACGCTGCCTGGCGTTGGTAATGGATTGTTCGCGATTGTGGCTTGATTCCTCTTTCAGAGCCGCCCGCAATTCTTCCACAAGCTGCTCGGCCTCCAACCGGGCCTTTTTCACGGTTTCCCTGGCTTCGGCAATAGCCCGGGAGATTATTTCATCCTTGCGCTGGTCGATTTTTTCCGCCCGGGTCAAATATTGTTCCCTGTATTGTTCGGCTTCCCGGCGGATTCTTGCGGCATCAAGCTGATCCTGTTCGGCCTGGGCGCGAGCTTTTTCCAATTCCCGCATTAGATCGGCCACCTGCACCTGTTCCTCGGTGAGATATCCCCTGGCCCTTTGCACCACGGATTCGTCAAGCCCTAAACGCAACGCTATTTCAAAGGCGTTGCTGCGACCGGGCCGCCCGGTGAGCAGCCGGTAAGTGGGACGCAGTGTTTGGGGATCAAATTCCACGCTGGCGTTTTCCACCCGATCGCTGGCAAAGGCATAGCTTTTCAGTTCTCCGTAGTGGGTGGTGGCCACCACCTTGGCCCCCTGCAAACGCAGTTGTTCCAGAATGGCCCGGGCCAGGGCGGAACCTTCGGTGGGGTCGGTGCCCGCCCCCAGTTCATCCAATAGCACCAGGCTTTTGTTGCCGGCCCCGTGCAATATGTTTACTATATTGGTGGTATGGGACGAAAAGGTGCTTAAAGACTGCTCAATGCTCTGCTCGTCGCCAATGTCAGCATACACCCGGTCAAACATGCCGATTACCGTACCGTCCTCCGCGGGCACATGCAGGCCAGCATGGGCCATAAGTACCAGCAATCCCACCGTTTTAAGGGACACTGTCTTACCACCGGTATTGGGTCCGGTAATTACCAGCATGTCAAATGCCTCACCCAGTGAAATGCTGATGGGCACAGCCTTTCCCGGCAAAAGGGGGTGGCGACCCTGCCGTATATCCAGCCTGGCCTCGGGAACAATACGGGGTGCCCAGGCGTCCAGGCTGGCGCTGTAACGGGCCTTGGCCATGATGAAATCCAGCCGGGCCAAGTTTTCCAGGGCGTACAAAAGTTCCTCAGCCTGCCCGCCCACTGCGTTGGAAAGTTCCGTCAGTATACGGGTGATCTCCTGTTTTTCTTCCGCCAGGAGCGTGCGCACTTCGTTGTTAGCCTCCACCACCGGCATAGGCTCTATAAACAAGGTGGCCCCACTGGCCGATTGGTCATGTACGATACCGGGTACCTGGGAGCGGTATTCTTGCTTTACAGGCACCACATAACGACCTTCCCGCATGGTAACAATGGGATCCTGCAGGTATTTCTGGTAGCTGGTTGACCGGATAATTTCGTTTAACCGGTCTTTAATGCGTTGCTGGGCTGTAGCCAACCGCCGTCTTATACTGAATAAACGCTCTGTTGCCCGGTCCAGTATTTCGCCGCCGGGGGCTATGGCTTCGGCAATCCTTTTCTCCAGTTCTTTAAAGGTGCCCAATCCCTGGGCTATTTCATTTAAACGAGGGTACCTGTCCTGCCGTTCACTGAAAAAGTGTTTAATTTGCCTGCAAGCGGCCAGGGTTTGCCATACATGCCACAACTCCTGGGGCTCTAGCAAAGCTCCCCGGCCACAGCGGCGGACCTGGGGTCTTACATCATTCCAACCGTCCAGCCTGGCGGTAGGGTCCAGGCGCAATAGCTCCCTTCCCTCGGTCACTTCGGCCAGAGCGGCTACCATTTCATCCCGGTTGTTGTATGGTAACAGCTCTTCAACCAACTCCCGACCTGGTTGTGAAGCCGCAAATTCAGCCAGTTTCTCTTTGACCCGGTTAAATTCCAGCCTTCTTAAATTCCGTTCGTCCATAATCTCTCCCTGCCTAAAACTAATCCATTATCCCCCTGTAATAATGCCCGCGGGTGAAACCAGGTCCCCCTTCCACCAATTTCTCCATAATGGCCTGCAGATCGGGCAACCGGTCGGGGAATTTGCGCAATCCGTCCAAAACCTGACGGTAGGTTTTGACTGTGCGCGCCACGTAAAATTCGTTTTCCCGGCGGGCTTCAATTCTCAGCACGGCGGGCCCGGCCTGGACCAGGTAGGGAAGGGTATCCAACAGGCACAGTTCCCTGGAATTATATATATGCATCAAGCAGTGCTGATCCATCTCCACGGGGAAAATCACCCCTTTGCGGTCCAAAAGCCCAAAGGTGTTACCGCGGCACTGCCCGGAACAGTTGCTGTTTTCTCCTTTGCCGCCCAGCACGCTGCCCACGGCGCAATAGCGGGATACCATCAACGGCAGCGCGCCGTGCACGATAACCTCGGTTTCCAGCGGGGCGCTGCCGGCCAGTTGCTTGATTTGTTCTCCGGTAAGTTCAGTGGACAGGGTAACCCGGCTAACCCCGTGTTCCATTAAAAACAACGCACTCTGGCGGTTGAACACATTCAAAGCGAAATCCGTAGCCAGGGGTAAACCGGTCAACTGGCGCAGTACCGGCAGCCAGCCGCATGACGCCGCCATTATACCATCAGGCTCCGCTTCCAGTAGGGATTTAAAGAACGGCAAATACTGTTCAATCTCCCGGTCATGGGCAATGCGCGGGGTGGTAAGATAGAATTTGACCCCTGCCTCGCTGCAATAGCGCCTGGCCTTAATAACCTCGGACGCAGTTACATTGCCCCTGCTTCTAAAGCGGTCGCCGCTGAAATAAACCAGCCCGGCACCACCTTTAACCGCAGCCCGCACTTCTGCCGCACCGCCCACCGCCACGGCCAGCACCGGGAATGAGGACCCGGCCCTTTCGATTTCTTCATCCATTACAGCCGATAGCTTGCGTTCAACAACGTCCTCAGATAGCGGTTCCGGCTTACGCAGCGCTGCCCGGGCCGCCGACAGCTTTTCCACCACTCGCCGGCGCACATCGTTTATTTCCCGGACCGGGACCATCACATTATCCCCCAGCTCACAGGTCAATTTGTTAAGCCCGAAGGGGGTATTGCCCAGCCGGTCCAACTGCCCGGCTAAAAACTCCCTGGTCAGCGGTCTCTTTTGGGCCTCCTCGGCCGCCGCCCGGGTAGTGGCCCGGACTGTCACCCCCTGTGGGTCGGTTGCCTCCAGTACCATTGGCTCGCTTACTCGCGCCTGCACTTTAAAATCCACCGGTATACGCCGTGTTTCCCGGCTGGAAGAGAAAGTCTTGACGGCGTTTTCCATTAACTGCACATCATGGGTTTTAAATACCCGGTCTCCGGGACGGATATGTCCCTTCAGTTCCAGCACCACAACTGTGCCAGATTCGGCGCAAAGGGTTTTCCGCCCGCCGGTGAAAATTTGACTTACCTGGATGCCCACCCGGCCTCCCCTGGTCACCCATACTTCTATACCGTCGCCCACCCTCAAAGGGGCTTCCAACTCTATTTCAGCCCTTCCGGTCTCCCGGTTGTACGAGCGCACCCGGCCCAGCCTGACACCCCGGTTGTTGGGGCGTTTATAACTCATCATATCCCGGCCCGGCACACCAAAAAAATAGCCCGTGGTAAAGTCACGGTTGAAAATCTGGGCCAGTTGACCGATCTCCTCACCGGTGACGTTATATTCTTCTCCCCGTGAGGCCCGGTCAATCAAAGTCCGGTATATTCTGGTCACCGTGGCTACATATTCGGGACGCCGCATTCTACCCTCTATTTTAAAGGAATCAATGCCCGCTTTAATTAATTCAGGAATATGCCCGCTGGTATTCAAGTCCCGCGGGCTGAGCAGGTAGTCCCCCACTTTTTCGTAATCTGCCACCGGCTTTCCTTTACCATCCACCAGCCGGTATTCCAGCCGGCAAGGCTGGGCACAGCGGCCCCGGTTGCCGCTGCGCCCACCAATCATGCTGGACATCAGGCACTGTCCGGAATAGCATACGCAAAGGGCACCGTGGACGAATGTTTCCACCTGGACACCGGCCTTTTCACGTATTGCCCGCACCGACTTCAGATCCAGTTCCCTGGCCAGCACAACACGTTTAATGCCCGCATCCCGCAAAAATAGCGCCCCCGGCACATTATGCGCCGTCATCTGGGTGCTGGCGTGCAATTCCAGTTCCGGTATTACCCGCCGGGCCAGCCGAATCAGCCCGAGGTCCTGTACAATGACGGCATCGGCCCCCGTGTTGTAAACAGTGTGTAAAAAACGAACGGCTTCCTTTAATTCAGTGTCCGCCAACAATATATTCACTGTAACATAGATTTTAACACCGCGCACATGGGCATACTCAACCGCCCTGGCCAGCGCAACATCATCAAAATTATCCGCGCTGCGGCGGGCGTTAAATTGCTTGCCGCCCAGGTATACAGCGTCCGCACCGTTTTGTACAGCGGCCACCAGCGCTTCCCAGTTGCCTGCCGGCGCCAGTAATTCCGGTTTTTTCATTATTAAATCCTGCTCCTTGGTTTATCTAAATGCGTTTATGTCTGATTAAACCCGAACAAGGTATTATTTCCAGACCCTTTTCCTCCAGGCCGTCCAACATCAAATTCATGCCCAGCGAATCACTGGCCATATGCCCGGCAATAATAACATTGACGTGGTTCTTTTCTGCTTCCTTGCGGTGTTTTTCCCCTATGTGCATCACCAAAAGGGTACCCACCCCGGCCTGGGATAACTTGGCATAGGCATCTTCGGAACCGCCGGTACCTCCGGTCATATCCACCAGTATCTTACCGGCCCGCCGGTCTTTACCGCCCACCACAATGGTAGGCCCGGCGTTATACTTGGCGGCTTCGGCGTATTCAGGTATTTTTTTCAACAATTTAAGCACATCGCCCAGGGTATCGGGTTTTTCCTTATCCATCATTTTCTGCAGGTAACTGGTCACATGATTGTCCGCCACGGTATGGGCGGACATCAGCGGTATACCCAAAATCCTGGCCACATCCACCGCCCGGTTATGGTTGACAGGCAGCAAACCGCGCTTAACTTCATTTATACGGGAAACCATGATCCCCTCGGCCACATTAATGGGTACGCCGAACTGGGCCAGTATATCTTCCTGCAGGTGCATGACACCGTGTAACGCCGCCAGTGCTTTACCCTCGGGGTGGTGGGACATGATCAAATCCACTTTGGAACCTTTATCCCCCAGGCGGTCCGCCAACAGCACTTCGCCCACCTCAATATCAATACCCACCAGCATGCGCTTTACTTCTGTTTCCGGGTTACCGTACAGTAACCGGGTATCACTGTAAGGGTTGGTCAAACGGTCAGTATCGAAATCATTCTTCTCATCTTCTTTTAAGTCATCATACCGTTTCCTGGCCAGGGATAAATCCCGGGCCACAGCATCCGCTCCTCGGGGGTCCTTTTCCATACCCCGGGCCACCACATATTCGTAAATCTCCTTTATCCTCATTATTGACCACTTCCCTTTCAAATATTTTGCTCCTGTATGCACATACTTTAACATTAAACAAAATAATGGTAATTATTTCCTGCAAACATTTATGTCGACATACGCAGTTTTTATTTTCTGGATACATGTTTATTATCCTGCAAGTAAAACCTCAGCGGCAGTTCCGTCCCCTCCTTGATACCGATACGGGTGGTGGTTACAATGGGCGCTAATGCCTTGCCCGGGCTGATGTATAAGTCACCTGTAGTCAAATCCTGCCGGTTCTGCTCCCGGCCTATGCCCATGGCCCGGGTCAGTTTGGCCGGCCCCGAACACAGATCCCGAACGTTTTGTCGCCCCCGCCGCTGTTGCATTAACTCAATCCCCAGCAAAGGTTCCAGCGCCCGCACCAGCACCGCCTCGCCAACCCCTTCGGGGGCAGATACCACGTTAAAACAATAATGCATTCCGTATGTAAAGTATACATACGCATAACCGGGTGGCCCGAACATCACGCTGTTGCGGGGGGTCATCCCCCGGGCCGCGTGGCAGGCCGGGTCACCCTGTAAATAAGCCTCGGTTTCCACAATCATTCCGGCAGTGGTACCTTCCGGGGTATGGTGCACCAGTATACAGCCCAGTAATTCCCGGGCTACGGTAACAGTGTCCCGGTGGTAAAATTCCCGGGGAATGTAAATGTCTATGGCATTACCTGCATAATTCCTTTGAGCCATGAGTATAACACCTGAAAAATAGATTATTAACTATGTAGAGCCTATACTCTGGATTCACCGCGCAGCACTTGTAACAGTTCGGGCAGCGGCAAGGTGTTGATTACATGCCGGGGCTCCAACCAGGCCCGCCGGGCCACGGACACACCGTAGATAATTTCATCCATGCGCCGCAAATCATGGGCGTCTGTATTGATGGCTATGCACACACCGCTTTCCCGGGCCAACTGCACATAATAGTCATTTAAGTCCAGCCGGTCCGGCGAAGAGTTTATTTCCAGCACTTTATTATACCGCGCGGCAGTTTCGATGATTTCCTCCACATCCACGGCATATGACTCCCGGTAACCCAACAGACGCCCCGTGGGATGCCCGATGATATTGACGTGCTCATTTTCAATGGCAGCCTTGATACGCCTGGTTATGGTATCCCGGTCCTGTTTGAAGCCGCTGTGTACCGAGGCGATCACCACATTGGCCCGGGCCAGTACTTCATCCATGTGGTCCAGTTTTCCATCAGCCAGAATGTCCACTTCCACCCCGGTTAAGATGTGAAAATCATCCCATTGCTCATTCAGCGCACTGATCCGCTCAAATTGTGCCAGTAATCTTTCAGGGGACAGACCCCGGGCTATTTTTAAACTGGGGGAATGATCGGTAACGGCAATGTAGGAATAGCCCTTTTCCCTGGCCCGCCGGGCCATCTCTTCGATACTGCCCAGCCCATCGCTCCATTTGGTGTGCATGTGCAGGTCACCCCGGATATCTTCCAAATCCAGCAGGCGGGGCAACCTATCGCCGGCAGCGGCACTGATTTCACCATTGTTCTCCCGCAGTTCGGGTACCACATACTGCAGGCCAAGCAGCCGGTAAATGGCCTCTTCACTATCCACCCGGGCCGCCTGCCCGTCGGAACGGGAAACAAGCCGGTGGGCATCAAGCCGCCAGCCCCGCTTCCAGGCCCGTAGCTGCAAGCGGCGTACATGGGACCGGCTGCCGGTGGCCCATAGCAGAGCGGGCCAATACCGCTCCCGGGTCACCACCACCAGTTCCACCGGTACCCCCCAGCGGCTGGTTGTCCGTACCCGGTCCGGCTCCCGCCAGAGCACCTCACCCAGTACCGGGTGTGTTATAAAGGATTCTATAATGTCCCCGGCCTCTTCCATGTGGTCGGCCAATACAATAAAATCCACGCTATAAACCACTTCCGCCCAGCGTCTGATATCCCCGGCAACGGTACTTTTTCGCACTGCGGCCAACTGCTCCAGGTATTCACCCAACTGGGCCGCCAGTTCTCTGGCCGCCCCCAGCGGCAGGCTGTGGGCTTTCTTTTTCAATAAGCCGATATGGTGAATAATGTTAATCTCGGTTTTAACGCCCATACCGGGCAAACCGCGCACCTTCCTGCCCCGGGCCGCCTGCTCCAGTTCATCAATGGAGGTTACCCCCAGTTGTTCATAAAGCATTTTTGCCCGCTTGGGTCCCAGTCCGGGCAAAGCCATTAGATCCAGTACCGTAACGGGTATTTGCTGCTTTAACTCCCTGTGCAGGCTACATTCACCGGTGCTTAACATCTCACCGATTTTAGCGATGATATTCTTGCCCAAATTGGGTACATTTTTTAATTCGCCACTGGCATAAAGATCCGCCACCGGCCGATCCAGGCCGATAATAGCCCGGGCGGCCCGCCGGTAAGCCCTGGTTTTAAAAAATTCTTCTCCCTTAAAATCCAATAAATCGGCAATTTGGTATAATGCCCAGGCTATTTCCGCGTTTCTCATACAACGCCTGTCCTTTCATTTTCTAATCCTTTTATTTTAAACACCTGGCACCAAATTAATTTACCCCGAAAAATATAAAAAAACTCATGAAGCCCGCTCCATGAGTGCATAGGAACTATTTTTTCTGTTTGCTTTCAGGTTCCAAAATGTGCACCAGGTTTTCATATTCTTCCCTTAAGTTAAATAACTCCTCGGTAATATTAAGTGCCACCAGCACTGCGGCCTTGTACAATGACAGTCTGGGATTACGGCGCATAACCTGCTTAAGTTGCTCATCCACATACCGGGACATTTTAAACATGTTTTCCGGTGTATTATCACCCTTTAAAGTATAACGTACTCCGTTTATCTCCACATCGATCCGGTTATGCTCATCTGACATGAATAGGCCTCCCCAGCAATTATCAGGCACACTTGGTAAATAATTCGGCACAAAACACAGTATTCCTGCTTTATGGCTGGATATTTTTTATTTTTCTGCCGGGATAAAAAGATAAACAGCCGGTTAAGAGCCGGTTTCGCTTTGGTACCGTTTCACTTTGGTGCCGGGTGTTAAAAACTATCAACCTTTCAACACCCGGCACCGGCAAATTTTATTTCCTTAAAACAGCCCCGAAGTCTCTCTGCAGGGCCTGCATTATGGCCTCAGTTTTCTTGGCCACTTCCTCATCGGTAAGGGTGCGATCCGCCGCCTGGAATTTCAGGGCAAAGGCCATGCTATGCTCACCCGGCGCAAAATGCTCATCGCGATAAATATCAAACACTCGTACATCCTGCAAAATACTGCCCCCGGCCTGGCTGATTGTTTCGATAACCTGCCGGGCAGGTATATCCTGTCGCACCACCACAGCCAGGTCCCGGTCCACGCCGGGAAATTTGGGAAGCGGCCGGTATTGTTTGGGCGCACCGGAAACCCTGGTTAGCCGGTTGAAATCAAGTTCCATCACCGTTACCCTCTGGTCCAGGTCATAGTTTTCCTGTACATCGGGATGCAGTTCCCCGATAATACCCAGCTCTACATCACCGGCCAGCACACTGGCCACACGCCCGGGGTGAAATACATTATTACCGGTGGCGGGAATGAATGAAACATCTTTGATCCCCGTATGGGCCAGCAAAGCTTCCAATACACCCTTGAGGTAGTAGAAGTCCATCGGCACCGGCCGGGCATTCCAACCACCCGGGGTAACCCCGGTAACCGCCGCCGCCAGTACCGGCACCTCTTCGGGCAAGGTTTCCCCCGGTCGGGGATAAAACACCCGCCCCAGCTCAAAAACAGCACCATCCTTAACCCGGCGGTTGCTGTTCCGCTGCAGCACCTCCAGCAAGCCGGGAAAAAGCAACGCGCGCATCACGGCTTGCTCCTCGCTTAGAGGATTTTGCAGCGATACTACGCTCCGGTAGTGGCTGTCTTCGGGCAACCCCAGCCGGTCGAACACCCGTATATTAACGAAACTATAAGTGATTACCTCGTAAAACCCGCTTTGAGCCAGAAAATTTTTCACATTTATAGCCAGGCGCTGGTCGTGCTTTCTGCCCCCCTGGGTAATGACACCGGTAGGTAAGGTGTTTTTAACCCGGTTATACCCATAGAGCCGGGCCACCTCCTCTATTAAATCAGCTTCAATACCGACATCGGGCCGGTGACCGGGCACGGTGACCAGCAGACCGTCATTTTCCTCCCGCACTTTGAACTGCAGGCGGGTCAGCAACGTACTGATTTCATCCGTAGCCAGCTCTGTATCCAATATCCGGTTGACCCGGTCGGGACGGAGGAGTACGGTTTTATCCACCGCCGGGGCCGGGTAGTTATCCACCACCAGATCCACCACTTCAGCTGCCCCCATTTGGGCCAGCAAAGCGGCGGCACGGTCGGCAGCCCGCAGGCAACCGGTAATATCAATACCCTTCTCAAAACGGGAAGAAGATTCGGAGCGCAGTCCCAAATCCCGAGAGGTACGGCGCACATTCACAGGTTTAAAATAAGCTGACTCCAGCAGCACCGCTGTGGTATTTTCGGTTACCTCGGAATCAAGACCGCCCATTACCCCGGCCACCGCCACGGGCCCGTTGGGATCGGTGATGACCAGCATATCGGGGGTTAATTTTCTTTCCGCCTTGTCCAGGGAGATAATGGTCTCACCCTTAGCCGCCCGGCGCACAATAATATGGCCGTCTTTAAGCTTGTGATAATCAAAGGCGTGCATGGGCTGGCCGGTTTCCATCATTACATAGTTGGTCACGTCCACCACATTACTGATGGGGCGCACACCCGCTGCTCGCAGCCGCTGCTGCATCCACACAGGTGACGGCCCCACTTTGACGTTTTTAAGCAGCCGGGCCACATAACGGCGGCATAGATCGGGATCATCTATATCAATCTGCACCCTGTCCTCCGGCCCGGGGGGAATGGTGGAAAAGTCAGCGCTGGGCAGCTTGAGAGGCTTTTGCAAAATGGCCGCCACTTCCCGGGCCACACCAAGCATGCTCATGCAATCGCCCCGGTTTGGGGTAAGCTCCAGCTCCATTATTACATCATCCAGGCCGATTAACGGCTTCACATCGACACCCACCGGCGTACCGGCGGGTAATATCATAATCCCGTGCCGCTGGTCATCAGGCAGCATATCCGGGTCCAGGCCCAGTTCATCTCCGGAACATAGCATACCCCGTGATTCCACACCGCGCAGCTTGGCCTTTTTAATGGTCAAACCGCCGGCCAGTTTGGCACCCACCACAGCCACGGGGACTACCTGGCCCTCCCGAACATTGGTGGCTCCGGTGACAATCTGGGTCTGTTCCCCTTCACCCACTTCCACCTGGCAAATCACCAGCTTGTCCGCATTGGGGTGAGCATCTATTTTAAGTATTTTACCTGTGTAAACCTTTTCAATACCCTTGCCGGGCTCTTCCATACCTTCCACCGCCAGGCCCGCCAGGGTTAAGGACTCGGCCAGCGCCTCAGGGGCAACGTCAATATCCACATACTCCTGCAGCCATTTAAAGGAAACGCGCAAAGTCTATACCTCCTCAAATGCTATTGGGTTATCTACACTTGTAAGTCACGTGAAATGAATATAAGCATAACCACTAAATATTTGCTTATTGATATATATCATTTATTATAGGTTTATAAAACTTTAAGCCTGACCCCTTAAAACTGCGCTAAAAATCTCAGGTCGTTCTCGAACAGGAGGCGCAGGTCGTCGATACCGTATTTGAGCATGGTAATGCGCTCTACACCCATGCCGAAGGCAAAGCCCGAGACTTCTTCGGGGTTATAGCCGGACACTTCCAACACCCGGGGGTGCACCATGCCGCAGCCCAGTATTTCCAACCAGCCCGACTGGGAACAAACCCGGCAGCCCCGGCCGCCACACATGACGCAGGATATATCTACTTCGGCGCTGGGCTCGGTGAAGGGGAAGAAACTGGCCCGGAACCGGGTTTTGGTGCTGGAACCGAACATTTTTTCCACAAACACCTGTAGCGTGCCCTTTAAATCAGCAAAGGTCACCCGCCGGTCCACCACCAGGCCTTCCACCTGGTTGAACATGGGTGAGTGGGTGGCATCGTCATCCCGGCGATAAACCCGCCCCGGGGCGATAATGCGCACCGGAAGCCCGGGGGTGGTTCGCTCCATTGTACGCACCTGCACCGGAGAGGTGTGGGTACGCAGCAGTATTTCGGGGTTTATAAAAAATGAATCCTGCATGTCCCGGGCCGGGTGGTCCTTGGGAATATTAAGGGCCTCGAAGTTATAAAAATCCGTTTCAATTTCCGGGCCTTCCTCAATGGTGTAACCCATGCCCAGGAAAATATCTTCAATCTCCTCCTGAATAACGGTGAGAGGATGTTTACGCCCCATCATCAAGGGGGTGCCGGGTAGCGTTACATCAATTTTTTCCATCTCCAGCCGTATGATCTTTTGTTTTTCTTTAATTTCAGCGGTGCGCCGCTCCAGTATATCTTCTATTTGAGAACGCACTTCATTGGCCAGCTGGCCTATTCTCGGCCGTTCTTCAGCAGAAAGGGCACCCATACCCCGCAGCACACCTGTAAGCAATCCCTTCTTACCCAAAAAGCGCACCCTGATTTCATTTAACTCCTCCAGCCGGCTGGCCTGGGACAACACTTGCCGGGCATCGGACAAAATATTTTTCAATTTTTCCTGCATAAAACAAATCCTCCTCTGGAGAAATAACAATTACTCCTATTATTACCACCTTATGTAGACAAAATAAAAAACCGCCCCAAGGGACGGATTAATCCGCGGTACCACCCTAATTTTGTGCATTAAAGCTCAACCACTCTAAACCCGGGCCAAGGCATTTTCGGCCCGGACCCGGTAACGGCGGGAATCCGGCTACACCTACTGGAAATACGTTCAGCTGCAGTTCCGGGGTGAATCTAAGCGGATTGCACTTGATGAGGCTCCCAGTCCATGACCCCGTCTCCCTGTAAGGCAAATAGCCGCTTACTTATCCCCTTCATTACCTTTGGCTTATCTATACTGCATTAGTGGACAGCTAATCTTCTGTAAAGCATATACGCCCGGATGGAACCCGTTGCTTCAAACAGCCTCCAAAAAAATTCGGCGGTTAAAAACACTTAACCACAACCTTTCCATATTTTTTGGGGACCTTTATTAAAACAGATTATATCACATGGCTGTATTGAAAACAAGAATTTTAACGGGTTCTCTGGCGCACGGCCTCATAAAGCATAATTCCGGCCGCCACTCCGGCGTTCAGTGATTCGGCCCGTCCCGGCATGGGTATACGCACCCTTTCCCCGGCCGCCCGGCACACCAGAGCTGACACGCCATCGGCCTCGCTGCCCACCACCAGTACCACCCGGCCGGTCAAGTCACACCGGTGGATAAGCTTGCCGGCAGCGGGTTCACCCACCACCAGTTTCCAACCGGCCTCTTGCAGCCGGGGCAGCAGGCTTTCCAGGTCCGGCACCGGGTACAGGGGTACATGGAAAATCGACCCCATAGTGGAACGCAGGGTTTTAGTGTTGTACGGGTCCACAGAACCCTTCATGATCAGCACTCCGCCCGCCCCGGCGGCATCAGCGCAGCGGATAACGGTACCCAGATTTCCCGGGTCCCGGAGGCCATCCACCAGCACCAGCAAGTCCCTGCCTTCCGCAGCCCAAACCCGTGGATCCATATCCCCCATCGCCGGCACACAAGCCACCGCCAGCAGTCCCTGGGGAGACTGGGTATCGGCCAGTTCTCGGAATAGTTTATCATCCACGGCCAGTAAAGGCACACCCCGCCGATGCAGTTTATCCAGCAACCGGCCGGCCCGCGCCTGGCCGGCGGTGCCACCGGTGTAAAGCACCAGTTCCAGCGGCCAGTCCACCTGCACCGCTTCCTCCAGGAAACGGACTCCTTCAATGATAAATTTTCCTTCTTGCTCCCTGAACTTGCGACGGGCCAGGCGGCGCACATATTTTATATGGGGATTTTGCTTACTTTGCAGCATCGGTTATGCTCCCGGTTAGTTATGATACCACCGGCCAGGGGCTGGTGTTTTTCAGGTTGGCGCGGCGGTATTCTTATTTTGTGCCTTTATGTTACCAATTAAAATAAGCATGGGGTATTATGTTCCATGCTTATTACTCCCTGTGACCTCAATATCCCGAAATACAACTGGAAATCACCAGCAATGGGTAATATCACAGATAAGTTACTGTAGGATTTATTCAGGACTGGACCTGTCCCTTGGCCATTTCCACCAGTTGACCAAAAGCCTTACTGTCATTTACCGCCAGGTCAGCCAGCACTTTACGGTTAATGTCCACCCCGGCATTTCTCAAACCGTTGATGAAACGGTTGTAGGACATGCCGTTTTCCCGTGCTGCGGCATTGATGCGGGTAATCCAAAGTCTTCTAAAGTCCCGCTTTCTGGCTTTACGGTCCCGGTAAGCGTACATCAGGGATTTCATTACCTGCTGGTTGGCTACCCGGAATAATTTGCTTTTGGACCCTCTATAGCCCTTGGCCAGTTTTAAAATCTTCTTGTGTCTTTTGCGTGAAACCACACTACTCTTCGCCCGTGGCATAGTTATTCCTCCTTTTTAACAGAATACAACTTCACTGATTAAGGGAGAAGGCGCTGCAGTCTAGCAGCATCGGATGGATGGACAACCACGGACTTACGAAGGTTGCGCTTGCGTTTGGCCGATTTCTTCCCCAAAATATGACTGTGAAATGCGTGCGAGCCCTTAAATTTGCCTGTTCCCGTCTTTTTGAAACGTTTGGCGGCACCACGGTGGGTTTTGATTTTGGGCATTGATAACTTCACTCCTTCCTGTATATGGCACTACTCCTGCTGTTGCTTGGGCGCCAAAATCATAATCATATTTTTGCCCTCAAGTTTGGGCTGTCTTTCCACATTGGCCAGATCCGTAACTTGCTCCGCCATCCGTTCCAGAAGTTTTTTCCCTAGATCGGGGTGCACAATCTGCCGCCCGCGGAACATAATGGTAACCTTTACCTTGTCACCGTCTTTCAAAAAACGGATCGCGTTTTTAGCCTTTACGTTAAAATCATGATCATCAATATTGGGTCTTAGCTTAACTTCCTTGACATTGATGATGCGCTGGTTTTTCCTGGCTTCCTTCTCCCGTTTGCTTTGCTCATATCTAAATTTGCCGTAGTCCATAATACGGCAAACCGGTGGCTTGGCCTGCGGTGCTATCTCAACCAGATCCAGCTGCCTCTCCTCCGCCAGCTTGAATGCCTCACGGGTAGGCAGCACACCCAGCTGCTTACCGTCAACATCCACCACCCTGATTTCTCTAACTCGGATATTTTCATTTATCCGGTGTTCCCTGGAAATAAATTTCACCTCCCTGCAAATTAAAAAGGCGGGTTTGCACCCGCCAAAAAATACCAATAAATTATCATAAACATTTATGGTAGCTCGTAATAACCCTTAAACAATCCAGTGGATGTTCCGGGGTGAGAAGCGAGTGGCTTCTACTTGATAACCTTTTAATATACAATTTGTGGTTTATTATACCACGGTCCACCGGCCCCGTCAACTCCCCGCCCGGTGCCCCTTGCACGGTGTTTTATTTGCAATCTTTATCATTAATTTCCTGCACCAATTTTTCGATAAACTTTTCCAGCGGCATGGCGCCCAGGTCCCCCTGGCTGCGGTGGCGCACCGCCACTGCTCCGGCTTCGGCCTCCCGGTCACCCAGCACCAGCATATAAGGTATCTTTTGAGCCTGGGCTTCCCTGATTTTGTAATTAACCTTTTCATTGCGGGCATCCAGTTCCACCCGGATATCATTTTTAGCCAGCGCCTCCACCACTTTATGGGCATAATCCATGTGGCGGTCGGTGATGGGCAACACCTTTACCTGCACCGGAGCCAACCAGGCCGGGAAGGCACCGGCAAAATGCTCGGTGAGAATACCGATAAACCGCTCGATACTGCCAAACACCACCCGGTGGATCATCACGGGACGATGCTTCTGGCCGTCTTCACCCACGTAGGTCAGGTCAAATAACTCGGGCATCTGAAAATCCAATTGAATGGTGCCGCACTGCCAGGTACGACCCAGGCAATCCTCCAGGTGGAAGTCTATCTTGGGACCATAAAAAGCACCGTCTCCTTCATTAACTTTGTAGGGCAAACCCCGGGCCTCCAGGGCCTCTTGCAAAGTGTTTGTGGCCATTTCCCATATCTCATCGGAGCCCATGGCCTTTTCAGGCTTGGTGGATAACTCCACATGATATTTAAATCCAAACACCTGGTAAAAATCATTAACCATATCAATAACACCGGCAATTTCATCCTTTATCTGCCCGGGTAGCATAAAGATATGGGCGTCATCCTGGGTAAAACAGCGTACCCGCATCAGACCGTGCAGCACACCGGAAAGCTCATGTCGATGCACCAAACCCAGTTCGGCCATGCGTATGGGCAACTCGCGGTAACTGTGCAACCGGCTTTTGTAAACCAGCATACTGCCCGGACAGTTCATGGGCTTGATGGCGTAATCGGCATCATCAATACGGGTAAAGTACATGTTGTCCCGGTAGTGATCCCAGTGGCCGCTCTGCTCCCACAGCGCGCGGTTCAATATCACCGGGGTGCGTATTTCATCATAACCACGCCGTTTATGTTCTTCATGCCAGAATCTCTCCAGCTCATTGCGCAGAATCATGCCCTTAGGATGGAAGAAAGGAAACCCGGGGCCTTCTTCGTGAATACTGAACAGGTCCAATTCCGCCCCCAGTTTGCGGTGATCCCGGCGCTTGGCTTCTTCCAGCCGGTGCAAGTGTTCTTCCAGCAGTGATTTTTTGGGGAATGCCGTACCGTAAATGCGCTGCAGCATTTTGTTGCGCTCATCGCCCCGCCAGTAGGCTCCGGCCACATTGAGCAGTTTAAACGCCTTTAAACGCCCTGTTGAGGGTACGTGCGGCCCGGCACATAAATCTTCAAATTCACCCTGCCGGTAACAGGAGATAACCGCGTCTTCGGGTAAATCGTTAATTAGCTCTACCTTGTATTGTTCCCCCCGCTGGTTAAATTTGTCCATGGCCTCCTGGCGGGAAAGTTCCACCCGGCAAAAAGGCAAGTCTTCCTTAATAATTTTGTTCATTTCAGCTTCAATTTGGGCCAGTTGTTCCGGAGTAAAATTTTGGGCTGTATCAAAATCATAATAAAAGCCATTGGCTATGGCCGGACCGATGGCCAGTTTAGTGCCCGGAAATAATCTTTGCACGGCCTGGGCCAGTACATGGGAGGCACTGTGACGGAAAACATCTTTACCTTCATCACTATCGAAGGTAAGGAACTCTACGGCGCTGTCCTCTTTTATTTCTTTGCTCAAGTCGGTTAATTTACCGTTCACCCGGGCCACCAGCGTTTCCTTGGCCAACCGGGGACTAATATCAAAGGCCATCTCCAGAAGAGATGTTCCGGATTCGTAACGGCGTACCGAGCCATCCTTGAGGGTTACATTAATCATTTGTTGCCAATACCCCTTTCCTGGTTTAGCTTATATATTAATTTTAAAACTTGTCACCGGTAATAAATAAAGCCCCCGGCACGTATGCCAGGGGCGAGATAATTATCCCACGGTTCCACCCTGATTTAAGACCCTTTGGGGCCTTTCTTAAGTGGCATGTAACGGTGCCAACCGGCCGTATTTACTATGTTCTACCACGGGTTCAACACGGCTGTTTAAAGGTGGTTTTCAACTCTCCGTGTACAAAGGCGCTTCCAGCCAGTGGCACCCTCTCTCTGGGAACCGGTAAGAGTTTACTCTTCCTCATCATTACATTTACAGCATTTTATTCGCGCTTTTAGCTAATAAGTATTATATTTTACCGTACATAAATTGTCAACGCACAAGCCCAAAAGGAAGGGGCCGTTATTGCCGCCGGCACAGCGTACAACCCGGACACCGGTCAACCCGTCCTGAAAAAACTTTGCAGATCGTTTCCAGCGTACCTGCGGGAAAACCACCGTTACCTTGATGAACAGTAATTTTTTTGGGGGAGATGGTAATCAGCGCACTGATCAGCAAATCTTCATAGTTGATTTCACTTTCAGCCAGGTCCACCATAAAATCTTTTAAGTAATCACTATTTATAAGCCCGCCCTTCTCGTCGTACAATTGAAAAACACCGTCGGGACGCAGCACCACATTAACCAGATCCGCCCGGGGTTCCTGAATTTCCACAAAATATCGCAATAACTGTATAAATTCATTGTATTCCCGCTCGCTTAAAAAATCATCCACCGCTTGATCCGCCACGTCATACAAATCGTTGACGTACTCCTTGAGCCGAAAACGAACAAACCCGTCAATAACCAGATCGCTGTTAAAACTCAAGTATTCGGTCAACCGGCGCAATATCCACAGCCTGTTCTTTTCCTGTTTTTTTGCATTATGGTTTAATTTCTTGCGGGCATAATCATAAATAGTGCTCTTCTCTTCATCGTCGAAATAATAATAGTTATTTCTTATTATATCTTGAAGCAGCTTATCCTGCCACTTACTAACAATTAAATCGGTAATCACACCCGCTATTTGATGTTTGAAAACCGGTTCCACCTGTTCACCGCCGGAAATGCAGCAAGCTAAAAAGGTAAGGCCACCAACCGGGGTTTCCTCCATGCGGACATCCAAACCTTTATTTTTAAGCGCCTTTAGTTCCTGGCCCAGAGTGTCTTTAAGCAAATCCTTATGGAATGCGGTACCTATGGAAAGGCACTGTGACATCATGAGCTCAATCCCCCTTATGTATATAACATTATATGTGCTCCTGCAAAATGCTATTACGGTAACCTGCGGTGCTACCAGTATGATCAAAAAACAAGGTGATAATGTGCGGTAAATAATAAGCGCCCGCCCTAAGCCTGGCGTTTATAATAGCAAACCGGCACTATGTCCTGAAAAAGACACAACTCTTGTCAACGCCCGGACACTGGCCGTGTCAATTGTTTGATATTTTTAAATATAATGCTTCACTATATTTACAATTACAATTTTTAATTGTTAGACTTCACCGGATTAAATGAATGGTTAATGTACCATGGTTGTTAAATTCAGGGAGGGTAAGCACATGCAGAGTGTTCACAGCATTTGTTTGATGTGTTCCGTTAGATGCCCTATTCAAGTTATGGTTGATAACGATAACGTTAAATTAATCGAAGGTAATCCGCATGACCCGGGTATAAAGGGCAGTATATGTCCCAAGGGCGCAGCCGGGGTATGCCTGTTAAATGACCAGGAAAGGCTAAAAAAGCCGCTTATTAGAACAGGTCCCCGCGGGTCGGGACAATGGCGTGAGGCCACCTGGGATGAAGCACTGGATTACGTAGCCACAAAGCTCAAAGAGATTAAGGAAAAATACGGTGCCCACAGCATCGCCTATACAGAAAGAAGCCAGCTCAACTCCCACATCAGTAAAACATTTATGCGGGCACTGGGTTCCCCCAATTACTTTAGCCATGACAGCTGCTGCAAAGGTTCTTTAAATACTGCCTTCAGATCTTTAACAGGTTACACCGATAGCAGCGTTAGCGTGGATTTAGCTAAAGCAAAACATATTATTCTATTTGGCCGCAATTATTTCGAGTCAATCGAACTTAAAATGGTCAAACAATTAACCAGCGCACTGGAAAACGGCACCAAACTCACCTATATCGACCCCCGGGTCACAGTTACCGCCACCAAAGCGGACAAATTTTTAATGATTAGACCGGGTACCGACCTGGCCCTCAGCTATGCGCTGATGCATGTAATAATTAATGAAGAACTGTACGACAAGGATTATGTCAAACGCTGGGTGCTCGGCTTTGAAGAACTAAAACAGTTTGTAGGAAAATACACGCCCCAGTGGGCCGAGGAGCAAACCGGGATACCCGCTAAGGAAATCATCTCCCTGGCCCGGCAGGCCAGCGCAGCCAAACCGGCGGTGATATTCCATTACGGTTACCGTTCTGCTCACTATACAAACGAAGTGTATGTACGCCGGGCACTGATTATGTTAAATGCATTGATGGGCAGCATTGAAGCACCCGGAGGTATTTTTTTCAAGAAGAACGCCAAGGATTTCGGTAAAAAACCCCTGAATAAATTGACCGACCAACAGCTACCCGATATTAAAGTGCCCAGGTGTGACGGAGCGGGCACAGCCAAACTGCCTACTCCCGACCCGGCCCACGGGGTGGTGCAAATGCTGCCCCAGGTGATACTTAGCGAGGATCCCTACCCGGTGAAAGGTTTGATTGTGTGGCGTCACGATCCCATGCTTTCCATACCCGATTACGAAAACAATAAACGGGCCTTTGAGAAGCTGGATTTACTGGTTACCATTGATATTCAATTTAGCGAAACGGCCTGGTATTCCGATGTTGTATTGCCCGAATCCATTTATCTGGAAAGAGGGGATTCCATCCAGGAAAACTCCGGTTTAAAGCCATCTTTATATATACGCAAACCAGCGGTAACACCAAGGTACGATACTAAACCGGGCTGGGAAATTATTAAAAAACTGGCTGACCGGTTGGACATCGGCCATTACTTCCCTTACCAAACCCTGGAGGACCTGTGGAACTACCAGCTGCAGGGAACCGGTTTAACACTGGATGATTTTGCCGGGAAGGGTTTTGTAACCCTGGCCGATGAGCCATTATACTGGAACCGTGAGGATGGCATTCAATTCAAAACACCGTCGGGCAAGATAGAATTTGTGTCCAGTTTGCTGGAGGAAAACGGGTACCCGTCTTTCCCTGAATATGAAACGGTACAGCCGCCCGCAGAAGGTCATTTCCGCCTGCTGATAGGCCGGAGCATTGCCCATACCCATGTTTCAACACAAAACAACCCGCTGCTGAATGAACTAATGCCGGAAAACCTATTATGGATCAATACAAAAAAAGCAGAAAAACTGGGCATTAAGAACGGCCAAACCGTCCAGATTTCCTCATCCCGCGGCCGGGATACCATTAAAGCCCACGTGACAGATTTAATTCACCCCGAAGCTGTGTTCATGGTGCACGGGTTTGGCCGCAGAGTAAAAGCACTGACCAGATGCTACAACAAGGGTGCCAGCGACACCCTGCTGCAGGAAAACATATCCGATATGATCGGGGGTAGCCCGGCACTGCAGCATGTACATGTTAAAGTACAAGCAATTTAATTATAAAATAAAAAATCGGAGGGTTTTTCATGAGCGCATACGCCATTTTCCAAGATGAAAGCAGGTGTATTTCCTGCCGCAGCTGCCAGGTGCAGTGCAAAATCAACAAGGGGCTGAGCGTGGGACCCAAACCCAACCAAATTATCGAGGTGGGTCCGGTTGACAGAAACGGGCGCCCCAAAGCCAACTTTGTTTTCCTGTCCTGTTTTCACTGCGCCGACCCCTGGTGCGTACCGGCCTGTCCCAACAAGGCCATTCAAAAGCGCGACATCGATGGTGTAATATTTATTAACCAAAACCGCTGCGCCGGGTGTAAAAGCTGCATTATGGCCTGCCCGTGGAGTGCTCCCCAATGGGATGGGCAAAAGGGTAAAGCAGTCAAATGCGATCTGTGCCTGGAACGCATTGACGCAGGCCTGAAGCCCGCTTGCGTCACCGCCTGCCCCACCAACGCATTAACTTTCGGCCCGGCGGATAATGTACCGGAAACCAAACGGATTAGATTTGCCAGGGAAGTTGTTTCCGGCCAGGATATGCACTAATTTTTATCTGGCAGTTTAATCCAAACAGATTAACCGAGGATGTGTTTCTATGGAAGATAAGGGATGCAAGGTTAAAAAAACAAAACGCCATGTGATGATTTTTTTAACCGGAGGAAAATACTGCAGTGTATGCCGGCGTAGCTTTAATGAAATATGCGACCTGCTTGATCTAATTAGCGAAGGGAAAGCCTACCCGGGCACGCTGGAAGCTATCCGTGAACAGGCCGGCAGGGTCTTGAATATGTGCCAGTGCGGTGCCGGTAAAGAGGTGGCCGCAAAGGTAATTGATTACTTAACACAATATAAAAAAGATTTTCAAGTACACATTGATAATCATGTATGCGCCGATGCCGAATGTGCAAAACTTGTGCAGGCTCCCTGCCAGGCGGCCTGCCCGGCGGGTATCTCCATCCCCAATTATATTGCCCTGGTGGGCATGGGCAGATATACCGAGGCATTGGAGCTTATCCGGGAAGATGTACCTTTACCCGGCAGCCTGGGCCGAATTTGCGAACATCCTTGTGAAAAGGCCTGTCGCAGGGCTGCGGTGGATAAGGCCATTTCCATATGTGCCCTTAAACGCTTGGCCTATGATAAGTGTTTCGCTAACCCGGCAGTGCCCGCCGCCTCGGCAAAAAAGTTATACAGCGAAAAAATTGCCGTGGTCGGGGGCGGCCCGGCCGGGCTTGCGGCTGCTTATTTTATGGCCCGCCGGGGTTATGAGGTTACCATATTTGAAGCCATGCCCGAGCCCGGGGGCATGCTGGCTTACGGTATTCCCTCCTACCGCTTGCCCAGAAAGGTGCTCAGGGATGAAATCGACCGCATTCGGGCCATGGGTGTGGAAATCAAGGTCAACACCCCCATTAACGGGGAAAACGGCATCCGTGAACTGCGGCAGCAGGGCTACGCCTCTATATTTTTGGGGCCGGGCGCCTGGAAAGGTGCCATCCCCCTGGAAAACCCCCAGGGCTTAAAGGGTGTTATGGACGGTATCACCTTTTTAAGTACGGTGAACCTGAAACTAAACGGCATAGACAACCGGGTGAATGCAACCGATCAAAGGGATTGCGACCTGCCCGAAGTGGCGGACTTGACCGGCAAAAAAGTTATTGTCGTCGGCGGAGGCAACGTTGCCATAGATGCCGTGCGGGTGGCTTTACGCCTGGGGGCCCGGGAAGCAAGAATTGTTTACCGGCGTACCAGGGAAGAAATGCCGGCGTTAAAGGAAGAAATTGAAGATGCTGAAAAAGAGCAGGTTATTTTTGATTTCCTAACTTCACCGGTTAAAGTATGGGGCGAAAATGGCCGGGTCACCCACCTGGAATGCTTGCGCAACGAGCTCAGCGAGCCCGATTCAAGTGGCCGGCGCAAGCCGGTACCGGTGGAGAATTCAAACTATAAAATTGATGCGGATTTAATTGTTTTTGCCACGGGCCAGCAACCGGACCTGTCATTTTTAGCCGGTACAGAGCAGGTACAAACAGACCGCAACCGCATTGTGGTTAATCCGGAGACCATGGAAACTACCATGCCGGGTGTTTTTGCCGGTGGTGATGCAGTTACAGGACCGGCTTCGGCCATTAAAGCCATGGCCGCAGGTAAAAAGGCCGCAGCTGCCATGCACGCCTATTTGCGAGGGCAGGAGCCCTCAGCAGGTATCAACTATCCCGTTAAAAGGGAAAGCATACCGCCTGTGCATATCAGCGCCGCACAAAGATCAAACACCAGCCAAATTGATCTTCATCATTTATATCAGATTGAGAAAAAAGATACCTTCGAAGAAATTATGCTGGCGGTCAGCGAAGAGGCGGCCCAAAATGAGGCCAACCGCTGCCTGCGCTGTGACCTGTGTATAGCCTGCGGTCAATGCGTTGATGTTTGCCGGGAGCAAATTGGGGCCAACGCTTTGGAACTGGGTTATGTTGGCAACCGGGACACCGGTACAAATCCCCAAACCGACTTCCACAGGCCGGATGACAAATGTATCGGCTGCGGCACTTGTTCCGTAAACTGTCCCACCGGTGCCATTACCCTGGAAGATACCGGAGGATACAGGGAGATGCGCATGTGTGGCGCTCTGATGAGCCGCTTACCCATGGTTACGTGTAAGAACTGCGGAAAGCCCTATGCCACCGCCAAGCACATTGATTTTATCAATGAACAAACCAGTGTCCAGGAAATATGTCCTGAGTGTGCCCGATATGCATGGTCCCAAAATGTATTCGGCCAGAGAATACTTTAGTTTATTAAAGCGCCGCGTGTGTTTTAAGCGGCGCTTTTGGCATTAATAAGGCGCCCCTTGGGGGCGCCAAAACACAGGCCATTTTATATATTAAAACTTGGTTAGGATTGCGGTAAGGTCATTTTGCAACACAAGTTTTACAAACTCGGCGGTCGCCCGGGACTGGAATTTTTCCTTGTGCTGCAGCAAATAAAAGCCGCGGGTGATGGGGTTGCAACACCTGATGGGTTTTATCGAGCCCAGTTTTAATTCCTTGCGCAGTGTCCATTTAGATAGCATGGAAACACCAAGGTTCGCCTCCACCGCCTCTTTGATGGCTTGGGTACTACCCAGGGTGATGATGTGTTCCGGTTTAAAGTCAAGTTTTTGTAATGCTTTTTCCACCGCCAGCCGGGTACCGGAACCTTCTTCCCTGAATATAAAAGGCACGCTTTTCAATTTCAGAGCGATTTCCTCGGGGCTGATGGAAGTAGTTTCAGCCAGCGGGTGGTTTTTGGATACAAACAAAATCAGCTCGTCATCCAAAAATTTAGTAACCTTTAACTGCGAGTCCTCCACTAAACCTTCCACTAGCCCAATATCAATACTGGTATCCCGGGCATGTTCATGTACCATTTCAGTATTGCCTATCATTACAGAAAATTTAACTTCGGGATACCTTTGGGTAAACGCCGCCAGCAAACGCGGCAATACATACTCTCCCACCGTGAAACTAGCCCCGATGGTCAGATTCCCGGTCACCAACTCCACCAAATCGGATACAGCCCGCTCGGCCACTTTATGCAGTTCCAAAATTTCAGTTGCATAGCCGTACAGAGTGGCTCCCGCCTGGGTTAACTCCACTCTCTTACTGGAGCGCTCAAACAATTTGGCTCCATAGTAATCCTCAAGGGCATGTATATTTTGACTAATGGCAGGTTGGGAAATGTTTAAGGTTTCCGCTGCCCGGGAAAAGTTTTTTTTTCCGCAACGGTAACGAAAATAAGTAACTGATGGTCTAACATGTTATTACCTCCCGGGGTTTTGCTAATATAAAATTTTAACATAAAAAGCAAACAGATTGCACATGTTTTATCTTGTTTTAGAATAAGTTTACCCCAGTTTTGCCAATATATAAAATCAATTTAAAAAACAAATCCCCGGAGTGACCCGGGGGAAAACTGGATGGACTCTTTATACTATTATATTACTAAACAATTTCGCCCGCAATATTTTGGCGAAAAATTTTCAAACAAATTAAACATTTAATTATCATTCTGTCCGGCAGGTTTTCTTTCAACGGGCTGACCTTTTCTTCTTTCCAACATTTTTTTAATTTTCAATGCAATAAAGGCACTGCAAAAGCCAATGAACGTATATATGGCGGCCAGCACCAAAAAACCAATGTTTCCGAAAGCCGGCATGGCGCTGACTAAAAAGCACATACCGGTGACCATGCGCGTGTTTTCCAAACGCCAATTTGCAAAACCACATAGAATTATAGTTAAGCCGGGTATTAATATGAAACCTAACACAAACGGGTCGTAAAGGATTTCAAGCAATGATTTCCCTCCCCCCTGTATTTTATGGTGGCATGACTGAACTTGTACTTTTGCCGTTCTTATTCTAGTCGTTCTTATTCTCCCTATTGTCTTGATTTCCTTCAATACTCTTATACAAACACTTTTATAACACCCCGGCGGTCAACGCGGTAACACTTTCCACCTTCTATACATATTATATACCGTTATTAACAATAAAACCTTTATTAAGGAGGCATGTTTAATGGCTTTTGGAGCAACCGGTTCCGGTGGTGGCACCTACTTTGACGGCAGCTTTATTCTCTTTTTGATTCTGATTCTGCTGGTATTCGGCATCGGCTTTTTCCCCTACGGTGGAAAATGCTAAATTAATGAAAAACGCTCCGCAAGGGGCGTTTTTCGTTTAAGTTAGAGCCGATAACCAAAATAACTACGCCCCGGCAAAAGAGCAGCCTTTGAGAGGCTGTTCGAAAAGCCTACGCGAGGCCATCTTATGACCTACACATTAGCCGGCTTTTGCGGTGTTCACGCTGGTGCCAGGTGTTGAAAAACTAGAGTATTTCAACACCTGGCACCAAGGCCTACTTTTTGAACATCCTCTTTAAGTATATTCAGATGGAATTACTTTAAATACTAACGGACAGAATATCTAAAAATATAGCGGGGGGTTGGTTCGTTTGGTTATTATTAAAGATGTCATCACCAGAGGCTTTATTGCCGGTTTAACCGGCGGCATATTAATGAACATAATAAGCTACATTTCTTATTACCTCGGTATAGCCAATTTACGGTTTTTGGATTGGCCCAGCATAATTATTACAGGCCACAGTCCTGTTAATACTTTATCATTATTGTTTTTTCTCGCGGTCCAGTTAATATTTGTAGGTTTCCTGGGATCGGTTTTTGCTTTACTAATTTCCAAGCTGGTGACAAGTACAAATTATATTTTTAAGGGAATCCTTTTCGGCATTATATCCTGGTTTACCATATACGGGTTAACGTATATTGCAGATGTGCCCAAGCTTACACCGCTTACCATAGGTACGGCAATAACAGACTTTACAGGTGCTGTTGTTTATGGAGTTACAATGGCTGAAATATTGAACCGGCTGGACATGAGAACACGGTTATCTTGAAGCTTAAGGTAGTGCACCATCCTCCGTTTTATGGTACCGGGACCCATATAATTACCTGTTTATTGGTACATTATCTCACCGGTTATGCGTTAACACCTTTCTTAGCACATGCATATTATTTTAGTACAATATTCATTAGCCAAGGAGGAATGTGTTAATGAGCGGAACCGTTGGTGCACCGTACTTCGATGGCAGCTTTATTCTCTTTCTGGTGCTGATTCTGCTGGTGTTTGGGATTGGGTTTTTCCCATACTACGGTAAGTAACATATTTAAAGTAAATAAGCGCAAAACGCCCTGGAAGGGGCGCTTTTGCTTTTTATATCGCTGTTCCATTAATCATCTTAACCTAGCATACTGCGAGCCACGATTCTTTATGTCCGAAAACCGCATAGAACAAATTTCTTTTGTTTCGTCAATGTCCACCACAACGCAATCTACTTCCTGCATACCCATATCCTAATCTGGGTCTTTTTCTTTGCTTAAAAAACCAACCCCATGGGGCGGCTTTTCCATGATACAAGCATACCACATTTTCCCGGCAAAATGGTCTCAATAAAGTCTCAACTTGCATTGCGATGCGCAAATTGCCCCGGGAGACATTCATAAAACGCCTCTACCACATATATCCTCATCCGGTAGAATGTTGCCTTGCTTGTGTACAGCACATTTTCCCAAATATCCCGGTCATGCACCTTCTCCAAATATTTCTTTCGCACCAATTGCACTAGCCTGGCGTCTTCTTTCCGAAGCATATCCATCACCCTTTCAAAGCATTCCAGTTGCTGCTGCCTCTCATGGATGTCCAGCTCTATTTCCCGCCTCCGCAACGGGTACTCGTCCATGAACTCCACCCACCTGACCTGGCGGCTGTCGATAATTCCACCGGTGCTGAAGGTCCCCGCCGGATTGGATACCCATCGGGGCGGCGACGCGGCCCGTGTGTCCAGCTTCTCCAGCTCGATTCTGAGGTTTTCTATGGCTATTTTCAGCCGCGGTATACTGTATAGCCAGGCCTTCACCCGGCGGAAATCCTCAGCCGTCATGCTTACACCTCCGTGTTAGTCACTTAATGGTTGTTATGCGATATTCAAATGGCATTTAAGATTTGATAAAATCTAATCAAAATGTTGGAGGAGACAACTTTGAATATAAGACTAGCTACTGAAAACGATCTACCAGCTATAGTAGATATTTACAACTCAACTGTTTCTTCTAGGATGATTACAGCTGACACTACCCCAGTAACAGTTGAAAGTAGATTAACTTGGTTTCGTGAACATAACCCCAATAATCGTCCTATCTGGGTTGTAGAGGACGGGGGTAATACCTTGGGTTGGTTAAGTTTCTCTTCTTTTTATAACAGGCCAGCCTATAATTCCACTTCTGAAATTAGTATTTATATTGCTGAACAGCATAGAGGAAAGGGTTTAGGTAAGAAATTACTGTCCAAGGCAATTCAAGAATCTCCAAGATTAGGAATTACTACAATTCTTGGATTTATATTTAGTCACAACGAACCAAGTTTACAGTTATTTTTGAAATTTAATTTTGAACAATGGGGTTATTTGCCCAGAGTAGCCATTTTCGACGGTATAGAAAGGGATTTAGTTATCCTTGGACTTCGAGTTGGATAAT
Organism: Desulfallas thermosapovorans DSM 6562; assembly: GCF_008124625.1. Lineage (NCBI taxonomy): Bacteria > Bacillati > Bacillota > Clostridia > Eubacteriales > Desulfallaceae > Desulfallas > Desulfallas thermosapovorans. Next base: position 43,448 of record NZ_VNHM01000014.1, on the reverse strand, counting down.
ATACTTTTTTTAGCAACTACGAACTCCTGACAATTCATAGGCGGCAACCGGGTCATGGCTAGGGGTGCCGGATATAACAACTGTTTCGATACCTGCACTGCCGAGTTTATAGAGCCAGTTATAAGCAGCGGCAATCTCGGTACTGGCCCGCTCCAAAAACACCCGGGCGTCTTTATACAGGTCACCGGCCACAAGTACCAACTTGCAGCCCTCTTCAATAATCCGATCCGCCACCCAATCCATGGCCGCAGTTATATCCTTAAACCGGGAATCCGGTGCGGGGCCTGGATAATTCAGGCCCCAGTGGATATCCCCTACGTGAGCTACTTTCATAATCAGCTCACCTCTCTGGCTTGCTCATCGAGCAAATCGGTTACCTTAACGCCCAGGGCAGCGGCGAGTTTTTCCATTGTCCGAAGTGTAGGACTTTTCTTTCCTTCTTCAAGCGTTTTGATGAACGTAACTGAAAGCCCGGCACTTTCGGCAAGCTGAGCACATGTCATCTTTTTTGCTTCACGATATCTACTAAGTCTAAGTCCGAAATCTAGTTGCAAAGTCACCACCTCCGAATTGGTATTAGTATAAACTATAGTTTATGCATAGTCAATGCTATAGTTTAGGATTTATCTGGTTTTTTATGTTAAACTGAAACTATAGTTTATAATGTTGGTGATCTAATGAATGTTGGGGATAAAATAAAGTCATTGCGTGAAACCGCTGGTATGAGCAAAGGCAAATTAGCTTTGGAAGCTGGCGTTTCCGCAGCATACATTGGGCAATTAGAATCAAAGAACAAGCAACCTACCGTAGATACTCTTTCCCGCATTTGTCAGGCCCTTGGCATCACCCTCTCCGAGTTCTTTGCCTCCGACCACCCCCCGGAGTTACCCCCAGAGGTCCGCCGGGTGTGTGAAAAGGTGCAAAAACTACCGCCGGACAAACTAAGAATACTGAATGATGTACTCGATACATGGGTAAAATCTGAATAAGAATTTAGCCTTCCTAATTAAGGAATTGAAACAGGGTGATTAAAATGGCGCTTTCCCGGGTCAAACAGGTTGTTGAACAAATTAGAACCTTTTCACAAGCTGAAAAAGCCGAATTACTTAAAACTTTGCTTAACGAAAAACTGCTGCCGATTAATGAAGACCACTTTACCGAAGAAGAAATTTCCGAAATTAAAACCGCCCAGCAGGAAGTAGCCCGTGGAGAGTGGGTGGATTTTGATGAGTTCCGAAAGCCTCAAGCGCTTGAAGCCATTATTGGGCGCCGTTTCCGGTAATCATAACATTTTACCCCGCCGCAGCACAGACAAAAGTTGTGTTGGTATTGACATTTGCACTTCGAGGGTGCACAAGCGGCTACGGATATGCTAAAATAATGTCTAAGGAGCCATGAAAGAGTATCTGCATTGTTTATGAAACCTTGCCTGAAAGGTTTGGATTTGGGGAAATCCGGTTATTACAATGCGCAGTACTTTTTGGGCTCCTTTTCTTTTGTCCTGTTCGTCCGGCGGCAGGATAATACCGGGGATAAGTTGGCGCAGGCCTACTTTAATGCGGTTTTGGTTGTTTAAAAACCGTTTCACATAGAATTGCAGGTGGGCCAAAGACCATCCCAGGTTCTTTAAAAGCTTTAAACAGGCTCGGAGAGAGTGATTGGAGTCTAATATATAGCACAAAGCCATAAGGATTGTCTCAATGGTGTATTGAAAATATGGCAGACAAAAGGAAGGCAGGTAGGAAATGGTCTTGCCGCAGTATTTGCAGTAATACCGGCGGATCAAAATTCGACCGCTAAAATTAGCGTCTATGGCATTGCGTTTGTAAAAACCATGTTTTTGTGGTGGTACTTTAATAAGGCATTCCGGGTTGAGACAGGAACCAGGTACAGGGAAGGGAAAGTTTTTCCCCATACGGTGATATTCTTCCGGTGTTCCGCAATAACATGCAATGCTACGGTTGTTTTTCCGGACGACTCCGGGCCGTATATTTCCATCACCCGGCCACGGGGAAGCCCGCCAATGCCAACTGCAATATCCAACGGCAGTATCCCGCTTGGGATGACCTCAACGTCCACTTTTGCTCCCTTTTCCCCCAGTTTCATGATAGCGCCTTTTCCGTATTTCTTTTCAATTTCAGCCAGTGCCCTTTCCAGTGCAGATTCCCTGCTGTTTTCCTGCAATTTAGCCTTGGTCAAAATAACCCCCTCCAAACAATTGTTTGTTTATAGTATAATAAAACATATGTTTTGTTTCAAGCTTTTTTTGAAAGGGGTGATAGCACAATTAACTACCATGTTAGTTCACTACAGTTTGTATTTAATGCACAATTAACCAGGAGGTGAACATATGGCTGGCCATTTAAAGCCTGACGGCAAAGGCAAATGGAAAATAATCATTGAGGCAGGGAGAGACCCGGCCACCGGTAACCGGAAAAGGATAGTCCGGCGGTACAAAGGACGGAAAGCAGAAGCAGAAGAATACATGGCGAGGTTAATAGCCGATTTCAGCCGGGGTAATTACGTTGAGTTAAACCGCACCACACTCGGCGATTGGCTTAAAACGTGGTTACAAGAATATAAAAAACAGCGGCTACGGCCGACAACATATGAAAACTACAACACCATGATAGACCACCATATTATACCCAATATTGGCAAGATGACGCTTCAGGAATTAAAAACTGACCACCTGCAGAAGCTCTACAATAAAAAAACAGCCGAGGGAAAATCCCCGGCCACGGTCCATAGAATCCACCAGGTTATTCACGGTGCCCTTGAACAGGCCGTAAAAAACCAACTTGTTATAAGAAATGTTAGCAAATCAGCAGTGCTCCCGTCAATAAAGAAACCAGAAACCAGAGCCTTGACCTTGAATGAGCAAAACGCATTTATAGCTGCTCTAAAAGGTGATCGGCTCAGCGCAGCTTTTATTGTACTTCTCGGCACCGGGTTAAGGCGCGGAGAATTGCTTGGGTTGTGCTGGAAAGATGTTGATATTGATGGAGGCATCCTTAAGGTAAGAGAAGGAGTTACCTATACAAAAGAATCAGGCTTAACACGCCAAGCGCCAAAGACAGAAAGCGGTTACCGAATAATACCGCTTTCTGGTGCCGTAATTGCTGCCCTAAAGGAACACCGGAAAAATATGCTTAGTGAAGGTAACCACTGCCCGGAAATGCCGGTATTCTGCACCAAAAAAGGCACACAAATACTACCCCGCAACTTTAACCGCAAGTTTAATATTTTGTGCAAAAAGGCCGGCATTGATGGTGTTAGCCCGCATTCCCTCCGCCATACATTCGCTACCAGGCTTTTGGAAGAAGGGGAAAGCCTTAAAGTAGTGCAAGAGCTCCTTGGACATGCCCGCCTGGCAATTACAGCGGATATTTATAGCCACGTTTCAACAGAGTTAAAAAGGAGTGCCATTTCCAAACTGGATAAATTATTTACCCCGGGAAATTAATCTATGCAGAATTATGTTCGATTAGGATAGTATGTATTCACTTTGGGCACCAATCGGGCACCAAAAAAGGTTCCGGCACCACTTGTATGATGCCGGAACCCTTGATTTTACTGGTGGGTGCAGTAGGAATTGAAGAATCAGCACCCACTTGAAAGCCGCTAAACAAAAGGATTTTTAGTTATCTGCCCGACAATCTGCCTGACAACCATGCAACGCATCAGTTACATTAATGCCGCGGCCTATGGCATGTGAATATACTGCCGTGGTCGTGGCGGGGCTACTGTGGCCAAGAAAACTTGAAACCAACGGCAATGGGTACCCAGCTGCCACCAAGAGGCTTCCCGCCGTATGCCTTAGATCATGTAAAGTTATATTTGGCAACCCCGCCGATTTTAGCACCCTTCTAAGCGTTCTTCGCACGGTATTGTCTCTAACCGGAATATTTATGTCGTGATCAGCATAAAAAACAAGCACTTCACGTATTTTCTTCGAACCAACCCTTTCTTGTAGCTGATTTTTTAGATCCTTTAAAAACATGAGTGTTTCTTCGTCCAGCGGTATTGTCCGGCGACTGCTCTGGGTCTTGGGTTCCGGCTTTAGCTCACGTTTATGCGTGTTCACTGCCCGCTGCACAACAACTGTTCCAGACCCAAAGTCTACGTCTTTCCATTTAAGGGCCAACGCTTCACCCAGGCGCATACCGGTAATTGCTATAATCCTAATTATGACATGATGCTTATAATTCTTAGCAGCTTCAAGTAGTGTTGCTAACTCGCGGGCCTCCAGAACTCTTTTTTCAGCTTTTGGCACCCTTGGAGCCCTCAACCCTACTGTGGGGTCAATCGAAAGAATACCCCACGCAACAGCTTGCCTCATAGCGGTCTTAAGGGTGCCGTAGATGCCTTTTACAGTTTTGGGTTTCAGCCCGGATAAGCCCGAAAGCCTGTCTTGAAGATCTAAAGCCGTCACCCCGTACATAGGCAGATTTTTCACCAGAGGATTCAATCTCTTAACGTGGAATGTATATGTCCTGTAGGTCCCTTCATCAACAGAATTTTGAATTCGTTTTAGCCAGAAATGGAGGTATTCATCCACCATCATAGCTGCGTTCCTGGGTCCTGTACGACGTTTCATCTCAACCTCGAGTTCAGCCGCCCGGTACTGGGCCTGAGTTTTGGTGCCGTGGAAAGTTTCATAGTGGAATATGCGTTTGCCATTTTCATCACGCCCTAGGTATACTGAAATCTGATACTTGTTCACTCCGCGCCTTTTTACCTGTGCCATTTGCATACGCTCCTCCTTAAACGGCAAAGAACAGGAAAAAATCAGGCAGGGTCTTACTTCCCCGCCGCTTTGTAATTTCCTTTTTCTTCTTCATCTTCTTCAGAAAATTTTTCAATAAACTCGTCCAGTGCAGTCGAAGGTATGCGGATACGACGTTCCGATAGTTTCAGAGCCTTCAGCCGCCTTGTGTAGATGAGTTCATAGACAAAGGACTTTCGCACCCTCAACTTTTTCGAGACTTCGGCAACCGTGTACATTTCCATCATATCACCGCACCTTTCATATTCTTTCGTGGCGACTCCCTTTAGCCTGCCACTGTGGGGCTATCCCTGAAGGCCCCGTCCGGGCCAGAATTTACTAGCAACAAAGCAAAACCCCCGGGTAATACCCGGAGGCTTAGAGTTCGTTCTTTATTGTTTTTTTATGCTTTGCTCAATTTCATTCAACTTTTTCACGAATTGTTCCAGTGTTGTTGCCTTAATTGCAGTCCGTAACAAATCTTTAAGCAAGTAGTCTTCCTCAATTACGCTTAACCTTTCAGCCAGTTCCACAGGTCTGTTACCGGTGTTTTCTTCCAGTGCATCCATTATAGAATCCACTCGGCCAATTATCTTACCTCTCGATTTCCATTCCTCACGTATACCATCAAACAGCGGAAGGTTTTCCAACTTAATCACCTCCAGCACCTCTAGAATTAATTCCTTTGAAAACTTTAAAGATGACATAGCGGCAAGTGCCACGTAAAGGGTTTCTTTCTCAACTTGCGTTGTAACTTCACTTTCCAAACGCGCTGCACATTTCTCTAAAACCTGTTCAGGCGGGTCATCCAGCCGCATGAGGGGCACCAGCGGCAAAATGCCCACTGGCCCCCGATAAAGAAAATCACGTCCGGGCATATCCTGGAGATTTATCTGGCGGTAGTTAAAATTCACCACCGTTATGTCCACACAATCAAATGTGTACTGGCTATCTTGCTGGCCTCTGCCGGTCAAGTTTATTACAACGGGGTACACCGGCTTTTCGTAACGCCGGTGATGCATGGCCGTGTACTCCAGCAGGCGTTGGGCCATTTTCCGATCCGGTCTAACCTGAAACTCCACCAGCATTATGTATTCGTAACCATCCTCGTTTATTTTAACCAGCACATCTGAAGTACGTTTCACAGCCACAGTTTCTTTATCGGCAGGCTCAATATGCTCGGCTTGTACTTCCACCCCGCGCACCAGGGCGGCTATATGGCTCATATACCGGTCTGCCAGGGCCTTGATAATAAGGTCATACTCAGCCACGGGCATCTCTCCCTTTATGGTATAATTATAGCACGTTTTGGGTTTGCTTTAAGGTAATTGTTTTTGGCAGTCCCGGGCACCCGCTATTTAGGACATCGTGATCACCCTCGTATTTTCGGCTATCCGGGCAAAATGTATAATGCTGAGCACACGCTTTTATTAGCTCGCTGGTTGTTAGGCTCTTTTTTGTTGCTGTTATTGAGGCTGGCCAGTTTGCTTTTCCACGCCAGATCAACTTGCGAGCAGATTTTCTTTCTTTAGGAGGGCGGTGCCGTTTTATCTTATTTTTTCTCGAACGTTTTTGAGCTTTTATAATATCATCTCTCACTGCAAACGCTTCAGCCATAGAATTACCATCTATCCCCAAAAGGGCGGCATATTCATTTGGTTTTTCTTTTAGTTTTTTTAGTGCAGTCCTTATGTTACTTGCCGTTACGCCAATTTTTCCAGCCAATTGACTAACCGAAATGCCAGGATCACCAATGATGAATTCCGCTAGCTTTTTGATAGCTTCCCCCTTTTTCCTTGTTTTTCCTTTTTTATTTGCGTTTTGTGCAATTTTTTGGCTGGGCATAGCTTCGCTACCTCCTTCCGTTCCGCCTAAACCGAACAACTTTACAAACAAAATTCAAAAATATAAAATGAATGAAGAATATTTAAAAGCACTATATTCTCTATACTATATTCTCTAGTATAGAGAATATAGTATATTAGGGTGTTCTATATAGACAAATAGGGTCTAAGGGAATTTTTGGTCAATTTTAGTCATTTTTTAAAAATATGCAGAGAAAAAGGTGTATATTATGCCAATTCCTTTATTTTTCGTGCTCGGCCATAGACGAGTAGCCGCGAATCTAACTGTTGCCCATGCCGCTGAGTTGCTAGGCATAGCGCCTTCCTATCTTTTCAGCGCAGAAGAATTTCAGAAAGTACCTAATCCTGACGCTCGAATTAAAACAAAATTTTTTTCTAGCAAAACAATAACTTTATCAGATAGAATAACCGAATGGTTAATAGCTAATCCGGTCCCATCTCCCTTTTCCGTCGAACCCCAAGAGGTTCGTCAACGTATTGTACGTGACTTTATTTTTAAAAGTATATGGAATAACTACTTATTCGGCCCATTCCTTCCCGGGAGATCTTTTTTATTTACATGGTATCTTGTAAATATTTTGTCTGATGGAAATCTAGACAAATACAACGATAATAATATCACTATAATTGCTCCATGTAACAAAGAAATCGCTTCAGCAGTTTGGTGGTTTTTTATGCGTGTATGGGGAAACTTTTCTACGGGGCGACGAAAAACCATACATGAAGCAGAATTTATTAGTTCAGTCCCCGACATTTACTCTGTAGAACCTAATAAACCTATAGGCCAATTATGGTTTAAGTCTATAGATGTTTTTAGCCAATATGCTGACCTGTTAATATATTTGTACACTGATAGAATTGAACATATGTTTTCATCATCGGCAGCTCAATGGGCAAAATGGAATGAATTTTATAAACATAATTTTTGCTCAGGACCTTGGGAACCAAGGTGGGGATGTGTATTTATTCCTCGGTTAATGCAACACAGAGTTAATTTACCACCTTTTCCAGAACCAGAAATCACTGTTACATTATTAGCACCACATAAAAAAATAACTTTCCACATTGAAAGCACATCAATTTTGGATGATATTAATAGCCGGGACTATTATTACGAAGGTGGATTTTATGTTACGGTTTGTGAAGACAGTCGAGATAATAAAGAAAGTCAAGAAGATTAATTAAACTTCTTGACTTTATGATTTTGCGTAAACTCATTTAGACTCTCATGAGAAATGCGAATTCGGCGTTCTGACATTCTTATCGCTTGTAATTTTCCTTGATGTATTAACTCATAAACATAATCTTTTTTAACATGTAAAATTTTGGCCACTTGTTGTACAGTATAAAATTGCACACAAAACACCTCCATGAAAAATAATAAACTTTCCCCACTATTCATATAATAGCATGATAGGGACTTATAAAATGTTATAGCTGTGGGAAATCTAGCCATATTTTTCATAATGCCGCCCTCTATATATATCCAAAACAACAATCAACGGTGGCCATTGCAGTGGCCACCACACAAGTTCCCCTGCTCAACACCATCCAACAACCCCTTCGGCGCGTAAATCAAAGTAACCGAAACCCTGTTATGCCCCATCACCATAGAAGTCACCTTCCGGGCCTCCTTTTCAGCCCTGGCCCTGTCAAGGCCCATTTCAAGGTTCTCCTTGAACCTTTCAATAAGGAACTCCCTGGCAAAAGTATGCCGCAGGCCATGGACAGCCAGGGCAGCAAATTCACCGGGCTTCACGTTTTGTGCAGTACGATTGCGGTTAGGATCTTGCAACAATCCCCGGTGCCGCCAAATAAAACTCTTAACCGCCTCTTTAAACTTATGCACCTTCATACCAGGCAGCGTAAACACATAACTCCCCCGGCTACTAAGCTTTAGGGCTGCCCTAAAAGCATCTATAGTCCTGGGGGAAAGAGGGATATCCCTTGGCCGGCCGCCCTTAGTATTAGTAAGATGCAAAACACCAGTCCTTAGCGCAGCCTCAACCTCCGCCCGGCGCAAGCTAGAGAACTCATCCAAGCGCATCCCCGTGGCCCTGGCCGTCTCCAGAGCCAGGGCGATATTAGGCTTATTCCTTTGCATGGCCAAAGCCTTCATATCCGTTAACTCCCTTTCCGTCCAAGCCCGATCAGCTCGCCCGTCCGGAGTGCTGCCCAGCCCGTACTTCTTATTGGCAACCCTGCCGTCCAACAATTCATACCTGGTCTGAGGTATCTGCCGGTGTAAATACCGGATACCGGCTATATCAGTTTTTATATATTTATCCGCACATCCCCGTTGCCTCATATCCTCCACATATGCCTGCAAATGTTTCTCCTGGATGTTTTGCAATTTCTTTAGTTTAAACTTTACGGCCACAAACCGAATAAACCTTTCCGAAGCAGCAATATACCGGTATTTAGTTTCATTACTACCCTGCTTAGCTCCCCTGATTATTTTCTGTAATTGAGCTCCCAGGTTGTCCACTGTCCCAACACCAGTTTTTTTGAAAGTATACCTGATGGCAATAAAAACCACCCCCAAAAATATTTAAAACCGGCTACACAGCCGGTAAAATAAACTGAACAATATATTTAATTATGTAAAAATATTTTTATATCCCCATAAAATCAAAAAAGGCTCAGACTATATCTGGCCCCTAAAAATGCAAAAGAAATCTAAAGCCCCAGCCATCAATTCTCGCGGTTTTCTTCTTGGACGACCCCTGGAACCTAACGCTACCGTGACTTTGACGGGCTTTTTCAGCCCGTCTCTGTTTAACTCCGCCCTATAAAAAATTGCTATCCGCAATTTTTTATAAATGGGCTCCGTCAACAGAGACGGGCACCGGTGATAAATTTTCAATGTGCGAATCGTTTAACACCTGTGCCACACTAACCCTACTAAAACTCCGTCTGGCTATATCATTGTTGCACGCAGTGCCGACATTGATATGCCAGCTTAGTTATCTGGACCAGGTTCAAATGTTAGGCTTAACTCATCGCTTTAAGCCTTTGTCCGCAAGCCAAGCTCATCGCTATTGGCTTCGCTCCCCAAGTTGCACCCGCTTAACGCCAGAGATTTTACCTGGGGCCAGTTCTTCAGCAGTTGCGCTATTCGCTTGCAACATGCTCCGGAGCTTCCATCCGTACTATTTCCAGGGGATGAAATAGTAGAAGAACCCTGCAAATAACCATCAGCTGTGCAAAATGCCAGCATCACGCTTGCAGCTGAGGTTTTTCCTTCGTGCCGTTTAGCATCACGCATAAGCATGAAGGTTACATTAAAGTAAAATTAGTTAGATATATATTTTTATAATACCATAGAATGCCAGGTTTTAAAAGCCTTCTTCCAGCGGTTCATGTGATTCAAACCGCGCCACCCATTTGCCCCGATCTAAATATATCTTTTTAAGTTGAACTTTCTCCGACAGTCCTTGTAGCGCGTATTTTTCCACCTCACCCAGTTGGGTATCAAAGGGGAGGGGCAGGTATTTTTCCAGGAAAAATACCTTTACTAAACGTTTTTTTATTATATTGCATTGAAATCCTTTCTGTTTCAAATCTTTAGGTGGCCGCATATCTTCGCCTGTAGCCTTTTTCTGCCACCTGCCCAGGGCATCCCTCAAGCCTTTCTCCCGTTTGGCCATTGCTTCAAGCTGATTAGTCAATTCTAATGTTATCTTCTCCCTGGCCTTTACTTCAGCGTTCAGCTTATGATGGGCCTGGCGTCTTATTTCTTCCACAACTTCTGGACGTATCAATGTGTTTTGCAGATGGAGTATTTGATTTTTAAGGTTTTGGTTTTCCTGCTGTAAAGTCTGGATTGTGCCCATGTTTTTTTGTAGTTGAACGTTGTAACTGTTTATTAAGCTGACATATTCTTTTTCGGCCAGTTCCACTGTGATATTACCCTTACGCCCTTTTTTATCGTATATGTTGGCCCTGGCTTCCTCCAGGGTATCATATTGCCTGCTGCCGAAAAAACCCAGCCCATCAACGCGAAATTTCATACATGCCTCCTTACAAAAAATAAGAGTGGGTAGTTTTCCCACTGCAATATGATTTGTTTATAATTTGTCGTATATACCGTCCTCTTCGTTATCCCAATCGGAAAACGTTGCCTTGCTTTGAGCCATTCTAATAGCTCATTATCCGGCATATTAATCACCATCCTTTTTCTGTTGATCATTATCCTCCAATAACCCCAGCTCCTTCCATACATCTTTAGCCTTTACTCCCAAACCGGCATCTAATTCGGCTATGCCCTGGGCTATTGCCTCTTCTTCCTCCGGCGTTATTTCTACTTCTTCCAGGGAATTTTCAAATTCTTTTAGTATAAGCCATTCTTCTAGAACTTCCTGTAAAACCCTCCGGCACTCTTCCAGTGTCCTTTCGTTAGCCCACACACCTGGATATTCTGGAATTTCCCCGTAATATGTACCATCGTCAAGTTGCTTGTATTTGGCTTTTGCCATGGCTTCTTCCACCCTATTATCATTGTGGCACATTGATATCCCCCCTTTGGTCTATGAGCGGCCCGGGTAAAACCCGGACCGTCATTTTCCAATATACTAATCAATAACAGCCTTTAAGCCAAAATACTTCTCAAAAACAGAGCTATGCACATATAACCGGTTATTCTCAATGAACGGCTCATAACCGGCAGGTAATTCATCTAATTTTCCGTTTCTTTCATCAAGCAACTCGATTACATAAGCTCCTGGTCTAATTACTAGAGCATCAATGTTATTCCCATCAGTATCAGTGAGGGTTTTCCCGTTTCCCCCGGTGACTATAGCATAATTTTGGCCGCTGTCCCACTCAACGTCGTAACCAAAAGATTCGCAAATATGGCGCAGGCCATAAAAATTAGCTTCTTCCTGGGGATTGTTTTCATTGTCATAAATAAGTTTCACAATACAATCTTGAACAGTGATACTTTTCTCACTAACAGGTTCATTAGCAAATGACCCCAAAGGCACCATTGTTAACGCAATAATTAGAGAAATTAAGATGGTCAGCTTTTTCATAATTTTTAACTCCCTTTCTATAGTGTAAGTTTATATTCCGGGATTTTCACCGGTGTCGGTTTTATAGTTACCACCTTGCGTGCAGTACCGAATCTACTGTCCGTTGCCTCAATCACTAGTGTTGAATCGGAGAAACCGCGCATTCCAACATACGGGAACACATAATGAAAACTCTTGGTGAAAGAACCCGAGGACGCCGAATAGCCCTCCGACCAGCTTTTCACCACGGGCCTGGTTAGTTGCGGGTTCCCGAACTGGTTGTTCGGCGTCCATTGGTATGTTTCAACGCCTTCACCGCTGGTTTTGACCGTCATATTATACGTTTTACTCCGGTAACGCACGTTACCGTCACGGTCCCGGTAACGCTCATATGGTAAGTAACCTGATATTTTTACTGTGAAGGAATACAGTTTTTGTTCTTTGTAACAATCCCATACATCAGGGCCAATTATTTGGATGTTCCCTGACGCTTCTTCCCGCTGCGGTGCTACGTTAATGGTATAGGTAGTTTTATTATCAGCGAAAGTTGCCTCGTTTACGGGTTTATTCCTGTCAGGGTTAACTTCTACGGTCAGATTATGTTCACCAACGCCGGGGGTAACGGTTATGGAGCTGTCCCCCTGGCTTATAACGTCAAAGTCCTTGATGTCCTTGATTACTTTACCATCCAGGGTCCAGATAACGCGGGTTACAATCATGCTGCCGCTGTCGTTATGGATTCTTGCGGTTACGTTAACGGAGTTACCTTCCCGGGTTTCCAGATTTGTATTACTAATCGGTTCTGTCCAAAGGTTTTGATTTAGCCTGATTTGAGCTTCGGCACGGTTGTTAGTCCAGTTGGCGTCAATTGTTGTGTCTGCGGGCCAAATCTTGGCCTGAACTACGCTGTTTCTGGTGGAGACCGTTACGGTTATTCTGTATTGCTTTGTTTCGCCGGGGTTAAATTTAATAATCCCGTTGCTGTCAAGGGCATCGCTTGGTTCAACCGGTACCATTGTAGCGGTGTATTCCGTCCCTGTAACATGAAAAGCACCCAGCTTAGCCCTTTCAGGTTGCGGGTGGTTTTCGTTTAGTTTAAATGTGGCTGTAAGCGTTATCTTGTCACCGGGGTTCATGTCTTTAAATTCGTACCGGTCTAAGGTGACGGAGAAATCAGGGGGTTGTACCACCACCTTGGGTACCCCGTACCACTTTATCAGCACCGGCGTGTACCAACGCCAGCCCTGGGCCATGTCGGAGAAGTCACGGTCGGTCATGCCTAGCTCGGCACGGACGGTGGGGTCTTTTAGGTCGAGCAATTCAGGCATCAGGTCGAAGGTTTTTTCGACGCTGACTGTGCCTTGGGCGATGTCCTCGCTGGTTTTGGCGGCGGAGTAGGCGTTGGGGAGTTTGGTTAGATAATTTTCATTGAAAACCCTCCAAGTTTCCGACCGGCCAGCTTTTTTTAGTTCTTCATCCGTCAAGTTTGATGCTTGGGTTATCTTTGTTATCTCCACCCTGGTGGGTGTAAATTGGTTTGCGTATTGCGAATCAGGATAGGTGTATGGTGGTTCGGGCACTTTTTTATCTTTAAGTCCATATGGATCAACTTCGCCGTCATGATCGGTATCCTGCCAGGTGCCGTCTGTGTGCTGCCATACGTCAAAGTGTCCCACCTTAATTTCCTGTAAAATAAACTGCTCCTGGGGATTGGCCAAGGCCGTTCCCGGGAGCAGCAGCAGAGTTACCAGCAGAAGTATTAACTTTTTTAAACGCATTGGTTATTTACCTCCTTTGTAAAGAGGGTTTTTAATTGCCAGGGCTTGGTCGTAATATAACAGTATGACATGAGTTACGTCTTCGATTTTAGTACCGCCGCCCGGATCAGCTTCCAGGCTAACATAGTAGCCGTGGGTAAAAGGGTTGCTGCTGTATTTTTTTAGAGTATTATCACGTTGTACTGATAGGTCGTTGTCTTTGGCAAGTATTAATCTGGCCGGTGCAAGGCCGGTTGCGGCTTGCTTTACATAAATCATGTCCTTTTGCACATCTACGCTATAAATAATTTTATAATCATTAGCTTCGCCCATCATAACCGGTTTTTGCCGCAGTTCCTCTACTGTCATTTCCATGATGCTGGCACCGGGCAGTTTGAATTCCGCTGGTATGGCCTTTCTCTCGGCAACTACATAATCATTCGGATCAAGCGGTTTCCCGCTAAAGGGCCGGGTTTCACCTGCCGGACCTGCCGGTAGCTCCGGTTGGGTCGGCTGCACCGGTGCTACGGGCACTGCCGGGGTTTGGTTTTTGATATATTGAATTATGCTGCTCACGTCCGGCTTAGCTGCCCCTTTGGGCCAACAAAGTACTACCTGATTCTGTGCATCCCACTCGACTTCATAGCCCAGGGCCTCGGCCACCCACCGGGCCGGGAGATATGTGCGGCCTTCCCTCAAAAGCGGAGAAACGTCCATGGTTTGGGCCTGGCCGTCACTTTTTATGGTCTTACTGCCTACGGCCAACTCCACCACCGGAAAGCCGGGCTCGTCCAAGGTTACTTTGGGGCTTTCCCAACCGATATAATCATCGGTAACGCCCAGGGCGTTGGATAGATAACGAATTGGCACGAAGGTGCGGCCTGTTTCAATGAACGGCTTGGCGTCCATCGAAATACCGGGCGTTTGTCCATCAACGAAGTATTGTTCAAAGCCAACTATAAATACTACGGATTTGACAAGCTGTTTCTGGTGGTCGTATACGTCTATTTGCTCTTTACTGTCGGCCATGGCCATGGCCGCAGTCATAGCAAGCATAATCACGGCAATTAAAGGCACAATTAAAACCTTCCGCATGATAAGTTCCTCCCCTTTGGCGATTTTAGCACATTATACCACATACAAGACGCAAAATTGTCCGCGGCAGCACCCCCTTTCATGTTGGTGGCTATGCAGGGGCCACCTGGTGGCCACTACACAGCCTTACTGTCAACCTTACCCAACTGATTAGCTAATAAACACTCTTAGAAGCCCGTGAAGGCCGTTTAAAGAGCTTTTTTATGCCTATCAAGGGTAGTTCCTAAGGCCAGTTTTATTTATGGCCTTATTTTCGCCTTGAACCGCCAGCAGCTCCACCGCCAACAAAAACCCATCCCGCAGTCCCGTTTTATAAAAGTTTTCCTTTTCCATAGCACACAATTGATTCATACAATCCAAATAGAGACCAAAGACATCACAGAAACTTCCTTGTTTTTCAACTGGAACAACCTGTAAAAGGTCATTATAATGACAATCAAGCTCATCGACTAGCTCATTGTACTTCGGCCCATCGTCAGGATCATATATGGGAGAAAGCCATGACCGTGCATTTTCAAGTGTATCCAGTGGACTATTCTTCCTATATTCCTCGGGAAGACATTGTTTTAAGTCAGGGTCAATAAGCTTATGAACCATGGATAATAATTTATTCTCCAACAAATGAGTTTGGGTATTAACACCCTGCCATTGCCGTTCTATTAATATCCCTCCTGTTCGTGGCTGCATGGCCTTGTTTGCTTTTTGGCCTCGTCATAACCGGTAATTACAATCGCTAGAACAGCCGTATAATCAATCAGGGAAAGCTCTTTGAATAATCTCGACCACCATCCGTCCACTGGTTCATCTAATAGCACTGTTTCCTCTATGAGCTCGCGCAGTTTAATTAAATTTGAATTAATATGTTGCCCTGCAGTGCATTCAACATACCCGGCGGTACACTCAACAGCTTTCACAATAACCCCTCCCCGTTTCACTTTGTACCGACCTTTTTGCTAAATCAAGCAACCGGTAGGCAAAGCGATCCGCCTCAGCTTCCTTCTTGACCACCCAGGAGCTATTGCTGCCCGACCAATAATTTTTTTCCCAAACAGCATTCATTTGTCTGCGGTGCATCACATAATGTCCGAATTCATGAGCTAAAACAAAACACTTTTCCGCCAAGGGTAAATCCTTATCAATAAAAATAGCATCATCAATATCCGAGTGAATAAATAAGCCGTCAATATAGCCCACTGTTAGCTCTTTCACCGGCATGTATACAACCGAAATATTGTGTTTTGCCACAAAACCGGCTAAAAGCCGATAAACATGTCCCGCAATTGCATCCTCAACCAAACACCGCCTGCCTGTAATAATAACGCACCTCCCTGGAGTCAGATTTACTTCACCCCCAAAGGCAAGCTATAATGTTGGTAACTGCCCTTTGGGGTGGTGCCGGGAGCATTACACCCTTCGCCGCTAAGCATAGCGGGTGTAATGCCTCCTACTCCAACAAGCAACCACCTTCACGCCTCACATTCCTGCCCATTATCAACCCCCTGGATAACCTCACCGTTATAAATAATCGTCAGCCTTTGTGGTCCATTGAAAAAAGTATAATAAACGCCTCTCAATTTTTGCCTCACATCCTCCAACAGATAATCTCTTTCGTCTTCAATCTGCTCCCACACATACTCGTAATCCTCACGAAAATCTTGTTCCAACTGCTGCCTTTCCTCATCAGTCAATTCATCAAGTGCATATACTTCTAATTCCGATTTTACATATTCATCCTCGCTAACAAAAAACTCATCGCCAAACTTATCCCGCAGCCGTCGATCAACCTCGTCGTTCACCGCCTTATCGGCTTCCTCTTTGTAAATATCCTCAAAATAGAAATCCAAATAGTCACACATCGAACTGCCATAATTTCTCTTCCACTTATGATGGGCTGCCATCATAATTTCCCAGGCGCACTTTTCCAGTTCATTTTCCAGAATAACCTTCATACGAAACCCCTCCTTTAAAACACTAACCGAACTCATACCCGGGCGAAGCCCCAAAAGGGGTTTGGGGATTAGTAATCCCCAAATATCTTTTAAATCCCCCCGCGTTTTTTTGCCTTTCGGCTTAAGGCCGAACCAGCAGCACTGTGTCGGTAGGTAAAGGGTCGCGCGAAGCGCGAGGCCGAGGAATACCGGACCGGCCCAACGGGCCGGGAGGATATGCCGCAGGCCCTTGCCCTTTACCTGCCGTCACAGGGCAGCTATAATGAGGCCGCCGAAAGGCGAAAAATATAATCAAAGCGCCGCGTTAGCGGCGCATCCATATTAAGACCCCAAAGAAAAACTCCAAAGCCGCGCTCCGCCGGGTACCCACGGTGGCCCCGAAGGGGCCATGAGCGTTAAACCGAGACCGCGAAGCGGGCTCGGTAGCGAAAGTGGGTGGCGGGAATTAGCGCCCAAAAATAAATTAGCCAGCATAAACTAAAACATCCAACGTCCCCAATCCACACCCTACAGCCTTGTTACCGATAGACAATGCCCACTGCTATTACAATCAGCCACGCTGTGCCATAGCCACCGATAACCAGACAAGCACACCACCGTCACAAAGCGCATCGAATATTCTCCATTGCACATACATCGCCCACTATACGGCAGCATCCGCACCGGCGCTGCCGCAGATTGGGGTGACCTGCCGGTCACCCCAATCTGGCGGCGGCCGCCGCCCAATTTCGATCACTTTATCACAGACAGGCTCAGCGCAGGCTTTGACGCGTTTTTTGCGTGAAAGCCTGCGCGATCACAAAACAAACTCCAAAGAAAAGACTGGAACATACTCCCACCACCAGCCCAGCCGGACGGTCGCGTCTTACCCCAAAGAAATACCCCAAAAGCGACGGTCCGGCACCTCTTGGCCACCTAAACGTTATCAGAACTGAACCCTAACTCCTTAAGCAGCTCCTCAAACTGTTCCAATGTAGGAGTAAACACTTTATAATTACCACAACACTCAAGCCCGGGTACACAAATACCCAATTGCACCCGGCCATGCTTTTGGAACCCCAACAACACCTGCAAATGCTTACGGCTAAGCCCCCTAACCGCCAAATCTTCCTGCTTGGTCAAACTTAAAAAATTATCAGCCTGGCCCTTATCTAAAAACAACGGAATAACTGATTGATTGACATAAAAGCTACCCGTGGTTTCCCCACTTACCTCAACAGACATCAAGGCCCAAAACGGCTCCCCTTGCACCTCCGGCCCCGGCAACAGCTCCATTAACGTGTTTTGCAACACCCGCCGACTAATTTCAAAGGCATGATTTTTCACCACATTACCCCCTTAATACTTCCAATTAGCCCTCAGTACCTTAACCCTCACCCCCGCATCCGCCGCCAACTGCAGAACCCGCTTTTGCCTCGTTTCAGAAAAAACCAGAAAATTAACCACCAACTGCCCACGTACTTCAGGCGGTAGCCGGCTATACAGCCTAACCCTTTCCGCCAGATACTTTAGCGAATACTGGTAATCCACCACCAGCACATTCAACTGACCGTCTTTTTCAAAAAACAAATCCGAGCTGCGAAAACAGCCGGCCAACACATCATAGTCCGCAGCCATCAACCGGTCCAATACCTCCCGGCGCGGCAAATACTCAACTCCCAGCGCCAGGGCGAAATCACAAGCCACCAAATGCTTTAACACCACATCCACCCCGGCGTTACGATAAATTTTCGAGTACCACGGTACAGTAAGCCCCACTGCCTCACCACCCCGTGGCGTCAAGTAATAATACATCCGGCCATTACTCAACTGCCCGCAGTTTATGAACTTGCCCCGCCGCAAGACCAGTAACCGTTTATAGGCTGTATTATGTGCATTACAAAAAACACCGGCTTTAAACAGCTGCTCCAAGGTTACAAACCGCCACTTAGCAATAAACATAAAAACCTGATTATCTCGCTCAGTAACAACAACCAGCCACCACCACCCCCTTACGCAACGTACGTCACAAAATCACCTGCTGCCCCGTGCCTTACCAGCGTCTGTTCGCGCCCTGCAGGGCACACCCAAACCACCTTTTTATCGCCAAAGCCCGCCACCTTATCCCGGATCTGCGTGGGTGTATACTTGCCACAGTCTGTTTCCACATAAATTTCCTCACCATCGTCACCGGTATAAGCTGCATCCGGCACCGTCATACCGGTACCACCGGCATAAACGCCATGTTCTATTTCCAACGCATCACCAATTCGCCAGGTTGCCTTCTCGTTATCACTAAGCTGAAAATAGACATCATTTGTCCTAACCTGGTGTACTATCTCATTCGCCTTGCCCGGATGGGTGAACACAATATTTTTATCCAGGCCCGGTCCTTCCGGGCCGGTGGCCCAGCGTTTACCCTTGGTGGAAAGGCTGTACACCTTCAAAGAGCTACCCGGCTTTTCGTCATTTACGGTATGCTCCGTAATATATCCCGCTTTTTGCAATTGTTTCAGCCGATCATCACAGGTACGCTCTTTGGCCGTGGGCCAATAAGCTTTTTTGATTTGCTCAGCGGACAATACCCGGCAACGGGCCAGGTCGGTGAGGATATTTTTGTCCCGCACCGTAAGCTGTTTCGCCTTGGAGAACCTTTTCCTGGGCATAGCAGCCTCCTTTCATAACACCGTACCCAATGTAAGGCGTTCATTTCCACTTCCCGCATGTGTGGTTACTACAACGGTGCTCACCACACGATACCCCGGCGCAGCCCAAAGGGGGTCCGGGGGTTAAATAACCCCCGGCGGGGGTAAGGGGATTTTAAGGGGAAAGGGGGCAGCGCCCCATTTCCCCTTATGCGTCCCGGTAGGGACGCTGGAGCAGGCCGGGTGAACGAAGTGAACCCCGGAGGCCGAGTGCGGCAGGCATTGCGAAGCAATGCCCTTGCCCGCGAAGCGGGTGCCGCCGAAGGCCGGAGCGCCACCTACGGATCGTGCGAACGAAGTGAGCTACGAACCGTTGGTGGGGGGACTGCTCTAACTCCGCTATGGTCTACCGCAAGACAGTAGACCATAGCGGAGGAACGCGAGCAACAACGCGGGCCAAAGCCACCTGGCACATCGCAGAGAGATAACGCAGACAGCACCCGCCGCGAAGCGAGGGGCTGTTCTGCGGGGTGCCTCTGCGATGTGTGACCGGGCAACAGCTATACAGCAACTGCCATTTATGGCGGTTGCTGTATGGCTATAATGCGATTTCACTAGCCTCGGCAGCACCTTCATTTTTGCCAGCGTTTGGTGTCTCATCCTTATTTTGATTGTCTGGTTGCAGTGGATTTCCCGACTGATCAGATTGTTTTGCCAACTTTATTTTGGCGTTTTTTAACATATCATCCATCATAAACACACTCCTATCATCCCTAAGTATAAATACAGGCTCCGGCAACGGTAGTTGCTCCAGACGGTCTTTTTCAGCTTCTGAAATCAGGTATGCATGATTGGCCATCGTGGCCAGCTGGCCGCGCCTGATTACCACCGATTTGCCCGGGGGCATGGCTTTGAAAAGATTGGGGTGCAGCAGCGGCACCTCTATTTCAGTTTTGCTTTCACCGGTGGTTTGCCGCTGGTCATCCTTAAACCAACCAGGCATTAAGCCATGAGTTTGGGTCTTGTTTTTGCTGTGGTTCATAACCGTCTGCAATACCGTGCCGGTGTATTGCGAAAACAACTCAGCATCAGCAGGAGTGTCGGCGTTAAAAATGATTTTGGTGCGAGTGTTCACCTGGATAGTGTTGGTGAAATCATCACTAACAGCCATTAGATCGCCCATGGCCTGGTTGGCCAGTATCAAAGCATAGTTCTTTGATCTCACCTTTGAAATTATGTTACGAAACGCCAAGCAGGCCATATTTTGAAATTCGTCTATCGCTATAACGACCGGTCGAGACTGCTGTGTCCGGGGAGCACTCAAATATTGCAAGTCCTGGGCAATCATTTTCCCTAGCGCTGAACTGGCCTCCGGCGCTAATGCAGATTGAAGATCAAAATATACCACATCGCCATTTCCCATTATTTCTGTTAGGTTTATATCCGATTGGGCAAAGTTTATTTGTTCAATTTCGGCAAAAGGTAAAAGCGCAGCCGTTAGACCTTTGATCTGATTTTCATCCACCTGCTGACCAGTCAATTTGAAAACCAGTTTTGGATTTTGTAGTATTTCGTATATGTCAGAGAGAGTATACGAAACACCTTGAGCATCAAGAGCAGCCAAAAGCGGGATAAAAGTTGCCTTTTGCACATATGTGTAAAACCTCGCTTCTCCTTCAAAAACTAGCTCAAGCGCTGTCATGATCCGTTCCGCTTTGCCCAGCGGGGTGCCAGTGGCCAGCGGGTTATATGTGTTTGATTTTTCCCGCTGGTCAAGCGTGAAAATGTAAAACCTTTTGTTGTTTGCCGCAGCTTCCCTGGCAAGTAACTGGATGGCCTGGCGATCCCCCTTAAAATCTATTGCTACTAAGGCAGCGCCTTTCCTGATGGCCTGGATACAAATAGGCGTAACGCCGAAGGCGGTTTTGCCGCTTCCGGAACCGCCCAAGATGTGAATATGCTCGAACATGTCGGAGACAGATACGTTCACAGGCCGCCGCCGGTCATCCAGGCCGAGGAAGTATCGATTCTCCGGAGTCTTTTCCAGGTATCGGTTAATATCGTATCGAACATTTTTGAATTTTAGCTTTCTGATGTCACGATGCTCGGTATTGTTTTTTCGCTTTTTAATCTGAATTTTACCGGCGGTTGCACCGATCAGGCCCAGGATACCAAGGCCAGCGTTCAGAAAAAGCCAATAGGTGCGAACCTCCGGGTTAGATAGCTTGTCCGCTTCAAAAAGCCAGGCTTTAGCCACGAAAAAAGGATGGTGCCAGTACCAGCCGACGGCATCAAAGGCATTGGTTCCGGCCGCTTTCTCAGCTTCAGTCGCGAAAATAGAAACGCTGCCAAGCTTAGTGACGGCACAATGTAGCCATGCTGCCGCAGTACCTAGTAACCATACATCAAGAATAAGAATGGCCGCTGCCCCCATGAACGCCAGGCCAGCAATTACCGCCCACTGGTATTTTGCCGGAATTTTACCAAAGCGGTCACGAAGATTTTCAAACATGTTTTCAGCTCCTTTCAGCTCATGTAAAGCGACTGGATCAGCTTCTTTCGTTCCTGCTCTTTTGTAGTGTCCGACTCCCTAGCCCTGGTTTGAATGTTTTTCTGGACAACCCGGCCACCGGGCGAAGCTCTTTTTTGTTGTTGCAGTTGTGGCCGCCCGGGCATTAATTTAAAATCATCCCGCAGGGCGGCAATAAGAAAGCCCGGTGCGTTTATAGTTTCAACGCTTCCGAGCATATTGATTTTCGCTTTCACTTTTTCGATGCCGTATTCAGTCACCAGGTAAGTTAACAATTCTGGTGGTATCCGTACACCACATACTTTTTCAGCCTGCTGCTGAAGTTCAGTTATGGTTGTGCCATTGGCTGCCACTTTTTCCCTTATGGGTTCCTTTTGCTTTTTTTCGGCAGGCGGCTCGACAACATCAACAACAACAATATTTGTCTTTTCTATATGTTGTATTTTATTACATTCCGCTGGGGGAATATCCGCTGCAGGTATTCCCGAATCGGGTATTCCTGAATCAGACGGCTTTTGTTGTATTTGGCCACTATTTTCAGCTTTAGATTGTCCCAAATCAGAATTACCCTCAGTATCGGTAAATTCTTTTTTATTGTATCTAAAAGAGCCGCTTCTAATCTTTTTTAATGGGCCATCATAGCCAGGCCAATCATGCACAATATAGACATTGCGCCAGCCCTTGCCGCTGCGATCCTTATCTATGTCAAGCATACCCACTTGCCAAAGCACTTCCGCTAAGCGATAAAATCGGCTTTTGCCAATCTTAAATTTCTTGCAAAAATATTCAACCGTAAATGGCATAGTGCTTTTGTTATCATAGGATTCGCGTCGATCAATAAACCTCTTTAGCGCCGCATAAAAACCGGCTAGATCTATCCCACCTACCTCCAACAAGCCATCAGCTACGTCATTTTCAATTGTTAGGTGACCACGGGTGCGCCCTTGTACGATCAATTTTTATGACCCCCTCGATTTAAAAGAAAAACAACAAAGCGTTCGCCTTGTCGTTATTTTTGTTTGCCAACTATATGTAAGCATTATATAAAAGCGGCTTACGCCCGGGGCAACGCTCATTGAAGCATTATGCGCGGGGCCGTTCTAACACAAAACCGAATGGAAAAGACAACCCAGATGGGCTGCCTTTTCTGCCTGACTTTTTGCCTGACTATCTGCCTGAATAGTTGCGGAAAGCCGCGTGAATTAAGGGTTTTATACGGAACCCAAATAAAGTATCATAAAAAACAAAAATACCTGCAAAGCCTTGTATATAACGGCTTTGCAGGTATTCGTGTGGTGGGTGCAGTAGGAATTGAACCTACGACCCCTTCCGCGTCAAGGAAGTGCTCTCCCCCTGAGCTATGCACCCCTACTTTTGTTTCAACTGCTGCAGAACTTATTATGCCGTAAAACGTTCAAAATGTCAAGGGGAATAAATCAACTTTCTTTTATTCCAATCCAACAAAAATACGTATATATGGGACATCATGCCTAGGTATATCCACGGATGGAGTAAAAACAACTAGTATTATCAACCAACATAAAACCCTGGCATTCGGAAAACATAACACTGAATATTTATTCCGGGAGGTCAGGCATGAAAAAGATTAAAGATGGAATAACCCTGGGTTTTTTATGCGGATTTCTAGCTAACATACCTAAAGCTATTGCCAACGAAGTACTATTCCGTAAAAAGATAGAATCTAAAAGATATGGAGAAGTTATAAGTGGTATTTTTATGCCTAAATCCAAGGCACTAAGTAAACAAGGTAAATTGTTTGGTGTTGGCGGAGACTTCGTAACTTCATCCATATTAGGCATTCCTTTGGTGTACATGATGTTGTTAACAGGTAAAGACAATTTCCTATTGAAGGGATTCTTAACAGGAGTCATAGGTTTAGGTAGTTTCAGAGGATTGCTCGCAAATGTCGGACCTGGAAAGACATATCCACGTGACCCCCAAACCAATATTACTTTCACTATAAATAGTGCTATGTGGGGAATAGTAGCGTCTTCTTTGATAGTTATGTTAGGTAATGAAAGTTTGTTTAAACCAAAACAAGCAAAGAACAGTTTGTTAAATCAACCCTAATTTACTCCTGAAACTCCTAAACCTACTACGGACGAAGCAGGAACTTGTTAGATAAAGGAACAATTACCATAAAAATTACTCAAATGCTGACCATAATCATGTCCTTTTTTAAGCCATGAATTGTTTTTGTGTTTAAGCTAAAAAAAGGACAGAGCTATCCTGTGAATTGTGGAACATGATCTTTCCAAGTCTAATTCTCGTCCGGGCCAGCAGTTTATCTAACCCCCAGCCTTGCTGAAGACTCCCCGAGCATACGTCGTATGGGTAAGCTATAAGGGCATTTTTCCTCACATTCACCGCACTGGGCACAGGCATCCGCCTTGGTGGGTAAAGTCCAGTAACGTTCCCTGGCCCATTCTTTTAAATTATACCTGGTGTAGTACCCGTCCAGTAGAAAAACCATGGGAATGTCAATGCCCTGGGGGCAGGGCTGGCAATATTCACAACGCCTGCAAAAAGCAGTTCCCAATGTGCGGGCCTCTTCTTCCAAGATTTCTCTTTCCCTTTCGGACAGGGGAACCATATCCCGGCCCACCGCTGCGTTTTCATCAACCTGGTCCAGCGAATCCATGCCCGGAATGACAGTGGCCACGTCATATTCCAGGATAAAGCGCAGCGCCAGGTTCGTGTTTTTAATGGCCCCTCCGGCCAGTGGTTTCATCACAATAATCCCTGCACCTGATTGCTTTGCCTGTTCAAACAGCTCCCCGGCTCCATCAGCTTCCACTACATTAAAGGGAAACTGTACCGTTTCCAGCTCACCCGACTTTAGAGCTTCCACCAGGTAATTCCTAAGATGCCCTGTGATACCAATATGCCTTACAACACCCTCAGCTTTAGCCTCTTTTAGAGCGGCCATTGCACCATCCGGCTTGAAAACCTGCTCAAGGGCGGCCCGGTCCTTTACGTTATGCAATTGATAAAGATCAATATAATCAACACCGAGGGTATCCAGGCTCTTTTTAATATCAGAGGCCATACCCTCCTTGGTCCGGGCCATTGACTTGGTAGCAATGATTACTTCCTTTCTGTTTTTCTTTAATACCTCACCCAGTTTAGCTTCACTATCGGTATATCCCCGGGCGGTATCAAAAAAATTGATTCCCTTGTCCAATGCCCGGCGCACAATGTCCGCAGCTTTCCCGGCAGACACCCGCTGTATGGGAATGCCACCAAAACCGATAACCGACACATTAAGCCCCGTACGGCCCAGTTGCCTGTACTGCATCCATTTTTCCCCCCTGGTATGTATTATCTTGATAACCCTCATTTTACTATATCACAATTGCAAGCTACGGGAAAAAAAACTGCCCCGGTTGTTAAGGAGCAGTTAGGCGGTAAAATTATTATCAACCTGAAAACCAGTACATAATCCTGGCGAACAATGATGCTGGCGGTACCTCCCGGGCCGCCACCAGGGGAACTTTAGTCACCCGGTAACCATCTATTGTAAACAAGGCATAGCCCAGCAACTGCCCCTGACGCACCGGTGCGGTTACTTCGTCATCCATCAATATATTAAGTTTGATACTTTGCAGCTGGTCTTTGGCTAGATTAACCCGAACAGGATCTGCCACCGTTAGGGGCACAGTATTATAAACACCGTCTTTGACCCGCATACCGGCCATTACCTTACCGGCCGGGAAAATTGTAATGGGCCGCACCTCTGAAAAACCATAGTCCAGTAATTTTGCCGCTTCCCGGTACCGGTTTCCGGCATGCAGGACCACCGCAATAAGCCGCTTGTCCCCCCTGGTGGCCGAGGCTATCAAACAGTTGCCCGCCCTGGCCGTGCTGCCTGTTTTAACCCCGTCTATACCCTCCACCTCACCGGTACGTAGCAAACGGTTGGTGTTGTGGACCTCCTTATCTTTTTCAGGACGAACCCACCTGATAACGGTCTCATTGGTGCAAACCAGCTCATTGATATACGGCTTCTGCAGGGCATAGCGGGTAATCAGCGCCAAATCATAAGCAGTGCTATAGTGCTGCGGGTCATGGTAACCATTGGTATTTACAAATCTGGTATCCCTGGCACCCAGCAATACCGCCTTTCTGTTCATCTGGTATACGAAACTGTCATGGTTGCCCGCTATATGTTCGGCAATAGCCACTGTTGCATCATTTGCCGAAGTAACCAGGGCCGCCTTGAGCAAATTCTCCAGGGTGATGCGGTCGCCCTTGTTCAAGCCAATGGTGGAACCTACGGAAACCGAAGCCGCCCGCTGGCTCACCTCGACCACCTCATCCAGCTTGCCGCTCTCCACGGCCAGAATAGCGGTCATCAGCTTGGTCAAACTGGCAGGTTCCCTGCTTTTTCCGGCCTCCTTCGCATAATAGACCTGGCCTGTATTGGCGTCCATCAATATAGCGGCTCGGGCGTTAATATTAGGGGTATTCGCTCCGGCCGGCACAAGAGCACAGGTTAAGGATAGTATTAATACTGCCGGCAAGCAAAACATAAACCTCCTTGTATAGTTGGACACAAAACCATAAAGTTCCTTAATCGCTTGCACAATGAACAACCAAAACACCGCCTTTGGTATAATTTGCTTTAAAGAACAGCTAAAAATATAACATAACGTCCTTTCCCTGGAAATACCATATTAATAACGTGAAATGTAAAAAAGAGGTGAGGACGATGCGTATTTACCTGCTGAACCTGAAAAGGATGAAGCGCAACCTTTTACTGGGCGCACTATTGGTTTTTACCGCCGGCCTGTTTATGGCGATGTTACAGCAAAACACCATAGCCACGGATGTAGAACCCAAACCCTTTGAAATTTATAAAGTACAGACTGACAAACCGGTTGTGGCGTTAACCTTCGATATCAGTTGGGGCACCCGTGTGCCGGGACCGGTACTGGACGTTTTAAAAGAGAAGGACGTTAAATCAACCTTCTTTTTAAGCGGCCCTTGGGTACAAAAGCATTCTGAATTTCCAAAAAGGATTGCTGCCGAAGGGCATGAAATCGCCAGTCACGGCAACGAACATGTCAACTACAGCGAACACGACCCGGAATGGATTAAAAATGACGTAATGACAGCCCATAAGGCCATCAAAGAAGTGACCGGTGCCGAACCCAACCTGATACGCACCCCCAACGGCGACTGGAACGATATGGTACGGAAAACCATAGATGATTTAGGTTATAAGTCCATCAAATGGAGCAATGATTCCCTGGATTGGCAAAAGGATAAATCAGTGGAACAAATCGTCAACCGAGTTGTGGAAAATGTACGTCCCGGTGACATTATATTAATGCACGCCAGCGACACCTGTGATCGCACACCGGCCGCACTGCCCGCCGTGATTGACGGGCTGCGCGATAAAGGCTACAGCCTGGTAACCGTCAGTGAACTGCTTAAATTGGGACCCGGTGTTGTAGACTAAAGGTTATTATGAAACGAACCGCAATAAAAAATGCGAAGGTGAACAACCCTGTTCCCCTTCGCATTTTTAGTTGTGTCAAGTTAATGAACCTTTTGCTTACGTCCTTTGCGTACAAACCACCATAGCAAACCACCTATAATTACAGCTACAATTACAAAATCAAAACGGTGGAACCAGGGCTTTAAAGCCATCCAGTTTTCGCCCATCTTCACGCCCAGATAGGTAAGGAAAAAACACCAGGGCAGCGAACCAATAAAGGAATAAAATACAAACTTAAAAAAATTCATGCCTGAAATGCCCGCCGGCAGAGAAATAAAAGTACGAACTACAGGCATTAATCTGGTAAAAAAAACTGTGGCCTCACCATAACGGTGAAACCATGCTTCGGCCTGGTTGAAATGTTTCTGAGAAAAGCCTATATAGCGCCCGTATTTCAGCAAAAAGGGCCTTCCGCCCCGGTAACCGATGTAATAAGAAAGAATAGATCCCCCCAGTCCACCAAGCGTTCCCGCCATAGCGGCCCAGAAAAAATCCAGCCGTCCGGTGGAAACCAGGTATCCGCCAAAGGGCAAAATAACTTCACTGGGTAAAGGTATATTAGCGCTTTCAATGGCCATGCCCAGGGCAATACCCCAGTAACCCAGCGAAGCTATAAATGCGGTTACCTCATGGGTTAAAAACTCCAGCACTACATTAATAAACTCCAGTTTCGGACACCCCCAAAGGCAATAACGTTAAATCCTTTTAAGTTACGCTACCTTTCCTCATCTTTATCTATTTGCAAGGTGCGACAAATATTCCTGTAGTTACTGGAAATTGCAGAAGCTGATATATTGTACTGCCGGGCCAGAGTATTTTGATTTACTAGTTTATCGCCTGTACCCTTGGCTACGGCATAAATAACCGCCGCCGCCCAGGTTTCCGGCTTTTTAAAAGTCGGAGAGACCAACTGGCTGTAATCCCGCCACAGCTTTTCAGCTTTACTGACTTGTTTGGAGGGATAACCCATTTCCGTCAAACCGCTCCTAATCAACCGGGCAACATCGGCATAACCTTTACCAGCTCCTGAAGATGAAGGTGGATTCTTGGATCTATTTTTCTCAGCGGTTGAATTTTCGTCAAGGGGAAGATTCAGTCTTTTAAAAACCTTTGACATATCATAATAAGGTTCGCCCTTTTGGGCCCTGTTTTTTTCAATCTTAAGCAGTTCCCGCAGCAGTGTTTCCAGTTTTTTACGCCCGCCTTTGGTACGGGAAGCCTCAAGAGGTGTCCTTCCCTGTAAAATTTCCATTGGCTCATTTATCCAGCGGTGATAGAAATAATCCAAGAATAAATTGGTAACATGCTGGGCTACTTGAGGATTGGGCTCCCCTTGGTCAATGGCATTTACACCAATGTTTTTTTCATAATGTTCCTCAAGACTCCATACAATGGACGCTGTTTCCATTACCAAAGCATTAATTATGTGGGCCCGGCTCTGTAGATAAGTGCTCCACTTGCCCTGGCCGCCTTTTTTGCTCCAGTAGAGACGAGCGTCCAGCTTGATCCGGCTTATGATGTAATCTTTGCTATAGGCAGGTAGAATTAGCCCGCCGGTGGAAAATTCGAATTCATCACCCACCGGTAAGACCCTGATAAACAAAACCTGTCCCGGCACCAGTTCCCGCACGACATCCGGGTCCCGGACCACCACCTTACCGCCGTTGATCAAATCGTTTAAAGTTATGGCATGTGCATCATCACTGACTTGTACCACCTGGTATATTGAACTTCTGGTTTTACCCCATCTATCCAGCAGCTCTTTCTCTTCAGCGGTAAATCTACCGGCCATTTTAACATACTCCAATAATGTTCTACCGCGAATTCGGTAATCAAATATGAACCATTCAAAAAAACGCTCCATTAAAAATTCGTCTTCTTCATCCACCAAATCCGGATCCATAACACTAAAATATAGTCCTCTAGCTATACCAACCTCATCCATGAGCATTTCATGGTCGGCAAACTCGGCCAGCTTTGTACGGAGATGCTGCCCTGCACGATACCAGCGGTATTTATTTATATCAATCACTTTACCTTTTCGTCCATTTCCCATACCAGCTTTATTTCCTTTACCGCTCAAGCATTGTCTATCCGGCACTCAAAGCACCTCCCTTATAAACCGGTAATGACTATTACCGTCACTTTAATCTAGTTAAAGCGATTTTGTTTTCATCCTTAATAATATCAATATTCAACTGCTTTAAAATATTCTCAGTCAGATAACTTACTCCGCCTTTTAAAATAATTTCATTCCGGCTGTCAATACCATCCCCGTTGAGATTTATGCTCAGCACTTCCCCTTGATCCGATAAAACCTTGATCACACCGTCCTGCCAGAATACCTGATATAGCAACGCTTCCAGCACCGGGCGAAGCGGCAGCAAGTAAATACTACCTCGTTTCTCAACATTAATAGCCAAATCCAATACCCGGCCGTTTAAAGCCGCCCGGCCCGTGCCGGGCTCTACGGTTAAGCGGAGTATATCCCCGGGATGCAGTATTTGCCAGGCCACTTCCCTTTGCAGCTCATTTGTAAAAACATAATGATCCGGAGTTAAACCTACCTTATCAATATCATTACCAGCCGGGGTCAGATATTTAGATACCGTCATTTTCAGGGCTCCCCCGGAACTAAGGGGTATAATTGTTTGCACAACACCTTTGCCAAAGGTTACATTGCCCACCAAGGTGGCCATTTTATAATCCTGCAGCGCTCCGGCCAGTATTTCAGCGGCACTGGCACTTAAGTCGTTGACGATAACCACCATGGGCAAAGAGGTTATTACAGGCTTTTTCTGGCTGCGTATATCCTCCCGATTGCCCTTGCCGTCCACAATACTGGCCACCAGTGTATTTTCGGCAAGAAAGTTATCCAGTATATCCACCGCTTCCAGTACAAAGCCACCGCCGTTATTACGCAAATCAATAATCAAACTTTCCATACCTTGCCCTTGGAGCCTGCGTACAGCATCATCAAATTCCCGGCCGGTGCTGGAACCAAAGGAAGCTACGCTGATATACCCCGTTTTTCCGGCCAGCATTTCATATTGTACCGAAGGCACATGGACATCCGCCCGGCTAAGCTCAATATCCAAAGTTACATCCCCGCGGTGAAGCTTAAGTACCACCTTTGTACCACTGGGGCCGCGTATTTTTTCAACCACATCAACCAATGGCCAGCCCGAGATGTCTTGCCCGTCTATGGCCACAATAATATCACCGGCCTTAACACCGCCCCTGGCAGCCGGGGTACCGGGTATTACACCTACCACCAAGGGATATCCCTCGCCGGCCATTACCTCAATGCCAACCACTCCCATCAGATCACCATTGATAGCATCAGTAAACTGCCGCAACTCTTCATCGCTGAAATAATCGGCATAAGGATCTTCCAGGCTGTCCAGCAGACCCTGAATCGCCCCGTTGGTCAAAACCGAAACATCCGGATTGCTGATGTGGTATTGATGCATCAAATCCATTAATTCCAGCACCATGGCAGCGCCATTTTCCAGGTCCCCAACGGCCTCGGCCGGTTTGAAAGAACTAAATACAAACAATAACGCACATACTAAAATCAATAAACGCTTGGGCACTTTGAACCTACCTCCCCGGGGACAACCTTTAAAGGTACTTTGCGCTTTGGCTGACCGTGCCTGGATTACACATACTTCGCCCGTTAAACTAAAAAATCCTGCCACGAAAAAATTTGTTTCATAAATGCCAGGTAATGCCAGGTCCATTAACGGCTTAACATAAGCAGGTATTTTGTACTTATCCGGTGAAAATATTTGAATAGAACCAGTATCTAAAACTAAAAGGTAGGTGCCGTATGTCCCCTGAAAAATTTCTAATTATAGATGGTAACAGCTTGGTTCACCGGGCTTTTCATGCCATTCCACCGCTGTCCACCAGTGATGGCACAGTTACCAATGCTGTGTACGGTTTCACCAATATGCTTTTTAAAGTGCTGAGGGAATTAGAACCAACCTATATTGCGGTGGCCTTTGACAAAGGCAAAATCACCTTTAGGCATGCCACCTACACAGATTACAAGGCCAAGCGCAAAGCTACCCCGCCCGAGCTACGTTCCCAGTTCCCACTGCTGAAAGAGGTGCTGCACCACATGCGTATCTGCACCCTGGAACTGGAAAACTTTGAGGCCGATGATATTATCGGTACCCTCGCCGGCTTTGCCGATGGCAAGGGCATCGAGTCAATTGTACTAACCGGAGACCGGGACGCCCTGCAACTGGTTTCACCCCGGGTACGGGTGCTTCTAACTAAGAAGGGCATAACCGAAATGGAGGAATATGATGAAGGACGGGTCTGGGACCGTTACGGGGTCAGCCCGCCACAAATCATTGATATAAAAGGATTAATGGGAGACACTTCCGATAATATTCCCGGCGTGCCGGGCATCGGCGAAAAAACAGCTCTTAAGCTGATTCAGGAATACGGCACCATTGAGAACGTAATTGCCGAAGCCAATAAGTTACCCACCCGCTGGCGAAACAAAATAATAGAACACCGGGATCTGGCGCAGCTATCTAAAAAACTTGCTACCATTGACCGCCGTGTGCCGTTAAATATGGATATGGAACAGTTTAAATGGCCGGGGCCGGATTACCCGGCCCTGCTGGATATTTTTAGCAAACTGGAATTTAAGACTCTTGTCCATAACATCATCAATAAAGCTGGCCTGGAAGATAATAAGAACGGCCAGGACGAACTCAAGACATATTGTGCTAAATATCGACGGGTGTCATCTGAGGAGAAATTA
Source organism: Desulfallas thermosapovorans DSM 6562 (assembly GCF_008124625.1). NCBI lineage: Bacteria > Bacillati > Bacillota > Clostridia > Eubacteriales > Desulfallaceae > Desulfallas > Desulfallas thermosapovorans. The sequence goes on along the minus strand of NZ_VNHM01000014.1, from coordinate 11,541 downwards.
AGTCAAATAAGGAGTAATTGTATTGCCTCCGGCATGGTGGCACTGGATCTTTCCGGCACCCGGGAAGCAGGAATTAATTATGCGGCCCTGTCCATCTCCCCCGTTGGTACAACATACCTTCTACCGGTAAAGGAACAAGTCGCAGCGCTGGACCTTGTAGCCGATATTTGCTCCGACCCCCGGGTAAAAGTAATCTGCGCCGACGGTAAAGAGGTGTTGTGGCTGCTGCATCGTCATAACCGTACACTAAGGAATCTTGATTTTGATGCCCAACTGGCCGCTTACCTGCTTAATCCCAGCATGTCCCAAAATTCACTGGCGGATTTGGCCCTGCAGTACCTGCAATTGGTTTTACCCACCGGAGGTGAAGCCGCCACAGCGGCCCGGGTGGACACTCTGTGGCAGCTTAAACAGCTCCTGCAGCAAAAACTGGTGGAAACCGGTATGGACCGGTTGTACTACGAAGTGGAGTTGCCGCTGGTGACGGTACTGGCGGATATGGAAATGGAAGGGGTAGCTGTAGACCCCCAAATATTATGCAATATGGCTGAAGAAACCGGCCGGCAAATCGAGGGCCTGGTGTTGGAAATCTACCGTCTGGCCGGTGAGGAATTCAATATCAACTCACCTAAACAGCTGGGTGACATATTATTCAATAAAATGGGGCTGCCGGTAATTAAGAAAACCAAAACCGGTTTTTCTACCGATGCCTCGGTACTGGAGGAACTGGCTCCAAACCACGCTATCGTGGATAAAATTTTGGCTTATCGCCAGTTGGCCAAACTTAAATCAACTTATATCGACGGGCTGTTCGGCCTGATTAACCCCACCAGCGGCCGGATTCACACCACCTTTCACCAGGATGTGACCGCCACCGGCAGGCTGTCCAGCTCAAATCCCAATTTACAAAACATCCCTATCCGGTTGGAAGAAGGGCGCAGGATAAGGAAGGTATTTGTCCCCCACCGTCCGGGTAATCTGATCCTGACTGCGGATTACTCGCAAATTGAGCTGCGCATTCTGGCACACATGTCCGGGGATGCCAACCTGATCGGCGCGTTTAAAAAAGGGCAGGATATCCATACCCGCACAGCCGCCGAGGTGTTTAATGTACCCATGGAACAGGTAACACCGGAAATGCGTAGCCGGGCCAAAGCGGTAAACTTCGGTATTGTGTACGGTATCAGCGATTATGGCCTGTCCCGGGATATCAAGGTACCCCGGGCCGAGGCGGGCAAATATATCCGCAGCTACTTTGAGCGTTACTCCGGGGTCAAAGAATTTATCGACCGTAAAATATCCGAGGCCCGGGAAAAAGGATACACCACTACGCTGCTCAACCGCCGCCGCTACCTGCCGGATATTGTAAGCCGTAACCGGGTAACCCGGGCCTTTGGCGAACGCACGGCCATCAATACCCCTATCCAGGGAAGCGCCGCGGACATAATAAAGCTGGCAATGGTAAGAATACATGGTGAACTTAAGAGACGACACATGGCCACAAAGATGATTTTACAGGTGCACGACGAGCTGATATTCGACGTTCCCCCGGATGAACTTACCGAGGTTAAAAAACTGGTCAGGGAATACATGGAGAACGCCCTACATCTGGACGTGCCTCTGGTGGTGGATCTAAAACTGGGCCCCAACTGGTATGACGTTAGAAAGGTGCCGTGAACATGCCTGAATTACCGGAAGTTGAAACAGTAAAAAGAACCCTGGAACTCAAATTAACCGGGCTAACCATTGATAGTGTGGATATAGCCATGCCCAAAATCATCCGGGAACCCTCTCCCCAGGAATTTGGCGCACAAATCAAAGGACGCAAAATTACCGGTCTGGGAAGGCGCGGCAAGTATCTGCTGCTATATTTAAGCAGCGACAAAGTACTGATTATTCACCTGCGCATGACCGGCCGGCTAATCTATGCTGCACCGGGCGAGCCGCTGCCCAGGCATACCCACGTCATCTTTTCGCTGAGCAACGGCAACCAACTGCGTTTTGCGGATATGCGTCAATTCGGGCGTATCCAGTTGGCCCCCAAGCAGGCATTAAACCAGGTGAAAGGGCTCAAGGACCTGGGGCCAGAGCCTTTAGAGAAGGATTTCACCAGGAACTTATTACGCCGGGAGCTTAAACGCAAACGGGTTCGCCTAAAAACGCTGTTGCTGGATCAAACCTTTATTGCCGGGTTGGGCAATATATACGCCGATGAAGCCCTGCACCGGGCCCGTCTTCATCCCATGCGCATAGCCAATTCGCTGTCCCCCCGGGAGATAGCCAACCTGTACCACTCCATCATTGAAGTGCTTCGGGAAGGGATCCAAAACCGGGGCACATCCTTCCGGGACTACGTGGACGGTGACGGGCGAAAGGGTAACTACCAGAAACTGCTGCGGGTATACAACCGCGAAGGCCTCCCCTGTCCCCATTGCGGCACCACCATTGCCCGTATGAAAGTAAGCGGTCGCAGCTCTTACTTCTGCCCCGCCTGCCAGCGGAAACAATAGCCACACATTAGTCCACGCGCACCCGGCGCACTCATGCACACTTCGACTTTCCCCGCCATAGTATTGAGAAGAGCAAAATTTATGGCGACAAGGGGGGAAAGTCAAATGGAGCTTTTAGCTCTGGCAGTGTTTGCGCTGGCGCTGAACATGGACTCCTTTGCAGCGGGCGTGGCTTACGGTGTACGCAATATAAAGCTGCCCGTCACATCGCTGGCCATTATCAGTATCATGTCCATGACAGCCATCGCCGTTTCTATGGTGCTGGGCAATACAGTAGCCGGTTACTTCTCCGCAACCTTTGCCCACAGACTGGGCGGGGTTATTTTAATGTCCATCGGCATATGGGTGCTGATACAATCCTTACAGGAAAACCGTAAAAAAGCCCGGGCCAAACCAGAAATGGAAACGGAAAAAGAAGCTGATATACCCGACCCGGTAATACAGATCCATATCCGCTCGCTGGGACTGGTTATTCAAATATTGCGGGAACCCTACCGGGCCGACCTGGACCGTTCCGGTGTAATTTCAGGCCGGGAGGCGGTATTGCTGGGCCTGGCCCTGGCCATGGATGCATTCGCCGCCGGGTTTGCCGTATCCATGCTGGGCTTTAACATACTATACACTGCCCTGATGGTGGGCCTGGGACATTTCATGCTCACCTACCTGGGCCTGCTGGCCGGCATGAGCGCCGGAAATAGAGGTCTAAACCAAAAAATAGCCACGCTGCCCGGTTTTATACTCATTGCCCTGGGTTTATTTAAAATGCATTAAGGGGTCAGGCTTAAACTTTATTAAACCAACTGTGCAAAAATCTGTAACAACAATTTAATTCACTATTATTCCATATGTCCGGCGCAAGCCGGACAAAAATTTTCTCGAAAATTTTCATATTATAGCAAGGTCTACAGCAGGATACTTATAAAACCGGAAGAAATATTAATAATTGCTTTTTGGGGGGAATAAGATATGCTAGTAGTTGGACTTACCGGCAATATAGGGAGCGGCAAAAGTAGCGTGGCCCGTTTTTTAAAGGAAATGGGGGCCAGGGTAATTGATACCGATCAGGTGGCCAGGGATGTGGTAGCCCCGGGAACACCGGCGCTAAACCAAATCATCAAGCATTTCGGCACCGGCATATTAAATGCCGACGGTACCCTGGACCGGCCTAAAATGGCTCGAATAGTTTTCAATGATCCGGAAGCCCTAAAACGCCTGAACTCTATTGTACACCCCGCCATTAGGGCCGAAATATTAAAGGATATCGCCGATTATAAAACTAAACGGGACGCCCCCCTGCTGGTTATCGAGGCCCCGCTGCTCATTGAAACGGGAATGAATAATATTGTTGACCAGGTTTGGCTGGTAACCGTGGATGCCAAGACGCAAATCCAGCGAGTAATGAAAAGGGACAACGCCACCGCAGAGCAAGTGACCCGCCGCCTGGCTGCCCAAATGCCCCAGGAAGACAAGCTTCCCTATGCCCACAGGGTTATCGACAACAGCGGTACCCCCGGTGAAACACTACAACAATTGCAGCAAATATGGAGTGATACCATTGACCGCCCGCAGGCGCAGGCTGAATAAATTCAGATTCATATTATTCCTATTTATACTACTGGTTCTCGTTAACTTTACCAGTATACTTAAACTGCTTTATCCCATGCCCTACAGCGATAAAATATTAAAATATGCGGACAAGGCCGGAATTGACCCTTATTTTTTAACCGCAGTAATGAAAACTGAAAGCAATTTCAACCCCAACGCTGTTTCCCCCAAAGATGCCCGGGGATTGATGCAAATCATGCCCGAAACAGGCGCGTGGATTGCCGAACAAATCAACCTTTATCCCTACCACCCGGAGCTGCTGTTTGACCCGGAAACCAACATCCGCCTAGGCGCCTGGTATATCGCCAATCTAGAGGATGAATTCGCCGGCAACAAAATAATGGTGCTGGCCGCTTATAACGGAGGGCGGGGCAATGTACGCAAATGGCTGGAGGAAGACAAGATATCGGGTGGGATCTTAGACATAGCCGCGATCCCTTACCCGGAAACAAGAAATTTTGTGCGCAAGGTATTGTGGAATTATAAGGTTTATACCTGGCTATACGACAAACAGTGACCGGGTTGATCATAAAATCCAGCCTGTGCGCACAAACGGCGTCCCCGGTGTCGCAGGTCGGTAATTAGCAATATTTTATTATGGTTAAATATACACCCTTGACAAACGGCAGCCATAATCATATAATTTTATTTGCATGACAGGTCAAGTCGGAGTGGCGGAATAGGCAGACGCGTACGTTTGAGGGGCGTATGGGCGACCGTGCGGGTTCAAGTCCCGCCTCCGACACCAGGAAAGCTAGTAATGGCAAAAGTTTGACGACGGACGTAAGTTTAATACGTCCGTCGTTTTTTGTATATAGTGTTTGGGTGAAACGTATGGGGACAATTGTCCCCTGCAAACTAAACGGCGGCTTAAAAGCAAAATAAACCCGGGGCATTAACCCGGTTCCTTAATGTATATTTTTATTGGAAAGCATACAATATAAATATTAAAAGAGGGAGGCGTTTATAATGCTAAATTTATTTAAAGCAATGAACGCTAAGTTACAATTACGAGAATTTGACCCAATGACAGTTCAAAGAATAAAAGAAGGTGCGTACCTTGTAAAAATGATTTCAGAAACTCAAGTTGCAGCTAGAAAATGTGAATTTTTTGCTAGCAACGCAGTTGACCAAGAAATTAAAAATGCTTTTGAAGATGAAGCCAAAATATTAAAGCAAGGTGCTCGTACTTTACAACAGTATTATGAATCTATAACAACGGAGTGAAATATATGAAATTTACAGACATGGACATGCTTCAAGACTACGAAAAAGATACCAGAATGGCTGCATTGGCTTATGCTCTCGTAGAAACAGAGATAATTGACCCAAATCTTCGCAAAATAATGGGTAAAGCCGCCGCTTCTGCCGCGCAGTCCCAACAAAAATTTTTGAACTTAATTATAAAAAAAGGAGATAGGCCATAAATACCATTTCGTAGATGCCTTATCTTAAATTCCCCCTATGTTTGGCTGTCCATAATAAAACAAAAAAGGTTGCCGGTCTATCTTTCAGACCGGCCTAATACAAACAATTCCCGTGATTCCCTCCATACCTCCTGTGGATCGTTACTGCCCCCATGAATTCGTCAATATGGTTCTTCTTGCCATTGTTTTGTACCTCCTGAATTAAATTACAGGATTTTTTCCTTTTACCCGGCACCCAGGTTGACGATGGCATACATTGGACTATAAGGTTACAGTTCCGGCCTCATGCGCTACTGTAAAAACCTTCAGCAATTATTGCTATATTACGAAGTATACTAAAAAATACGTTAAAACTTACCGGGTTAAAACTTACCGGCAAAAACAATCTGATATGATTTAATGACTACCAAAGACATGTAAAAGGCTCCCCGGAAATTACAGCTGACACCTTTGCGTTTGGAGAATTTTGTACAATGGGCAGTGTAAGGTGTTAAGGTGGCGTTGCCTGTATGGCTCGAATACTGGTCTTATCAATAATTGTTTTAATATACGGATTACTCAACTACTGGATCGGTATGCGTATGTGGCAGTTGTTAGGAAAGTTCATACCTAATCTGCCCGTCGGGTTATACTGGTCTATATTCTGGTTTATCGTCCTGTCCTATATAGCGGGACGTTTTGGGGAAAGATTCCTTTCACCGGAGATATTCCGGTTCTTAACTATACTGGGTTCCTATTGGCTTGCCGTCATGGTTTATTTCGCTATGGTGCTTGGATTATTGGAGCTGGTTCGTTTTACGTATAAACATATAACTTTTCTACCCCGGGGAGCCTTTGACCAATTCCCCGCCGCACCATTGATTGGCTTAGGGGTAGTTATGATTGTACTAATTATTGTAATTTATGGTTGGTTGAATGCTAGGAACCCGCAGGTGGTCCATTATGACATCAATATCCCCAAACAGGCGGGTAATATTAAACAGCTGCATGTGGTGGCAGTCTCCGACCTGCACCTGGGAAATATAGTGCACAACAAGCGTTTAAACGAATTGGTAGTTATAATTACAAAATTAAACCCGGATATAATATTGTTGCCCGGTGATATAGTGGATGAAAATCCTCTGCCTTTTATTGAACAAAATATGGAGTATACTTTGCGCAGGCTGGCACCACGGTATGGTATTTATGCCGTGCCGGGAAACCATGAATATATAGGTGGCAGTTGGGTTGAAATTATTAGCGGTTTGGAAAAAGCGGGCGTCAAGGTACTGCGGGATGAAGTCGTTAAGGCATTGGCATAGCCAGGCGTAAAAAATATGGAGTAAAAGAAATACAACCAACTGGATACCTCCAACAGGGTTGTTAAGGTTAGCTTATATGCGGTAAAGTCGGGCGCTATTTGCTTTCTTTTTACTGAACAGATCAAAAGCAACACTGCCATTTTGAACAGTGTTGCTTGCTTTTTTCAGTATCACAAGATATTCATTAGCAATTTTTGAACAAACGCAGCTCTCTCTTTACCCGGCCACCAGCCGGTAGCCCAGTTCAAAGGCGGTCAGGTTTAAATCCCGTACGCCATCCTTAAACAAAATTTCAATTGTTCGAGTGAAGTATTCACGCCCAAAGGGCAATAAACCACTGCCCACCAGTGCGCCGGTCATTACCATGTTAGCCGCCAGGGGACTGCCCGCCTCCTTGGCCAGTTCAGTGGCCGGCAAGCAGTACAACCGGGTCACCCGCCTTCTAATGGTATCCTCGATACGAGCCGGTTCAGGGTAATTGTCCTCCCCCAGCAAACAGCCCAGTGGGTAATTGGGGCGGTCATTCATAATCACCACCGTGTCCGGGTTGGCGTAATTAAACATCACCCGTAAAGTCTCCAGGGGTTCAAAACCTGCAATCACCCCCGCCTGTCCCCGGGGAATCAAAGGGCCGTAGGTTTTATTTTTGGAAATGCGCACGTGGCTCATAACTGAGCCGCCTCGCTGGGAAACACCAAAGGTTTCACCCACCACCACCCTGTACCCGGCCTCCACCGCAGCCACGGAAACCACCTGAGAGGCCAGCACGTTGCCCTGACCACCCACACCGGTAATGATGATATTCAGCGGTTCCACAAAAGCACTCATTTATTCCACCGTCCTTTCCACCACAATGGCCCGCTGCGGGCAAAGGGTGGCACAGACCCCACAGCCGTTACATACCGCCTCGTCGATGCGGGCCTTGCCGTGTTCTGCGTCCCAAATATTGGCGGGGCAGGCATAAACTTTACTACAGAACCGGCCACAGCCGCAGGCGTCGCCAATGCACTTATCCCAATCCACATACACCCGGTTTTTCTGCTTACCCTTCACCGCCGCCAGGGCGCAGGTGCGCCTCATTATCAGCACCCGGGGACCGGATTGCTGCAGCATGTCACAAACAGCATTAATGGTGTCTTCCACATTATAAGGATCGGAGATAGCATAGGGTATGTTCAAGCCCCGAATAATTTCTTCCATATACACGGTATCCGCAGGTTCACCGGTGGCGGTGGCCTGCCGCCCCGGGTGAGGCTGGTGACCGGTCATGGCTGTGGTTTCATTGTCCAGCACCACACACATAAAGTTAGCGCGGTTATAGCGGGCATTAACCAGTGCCGGTATTGCAGCGTGATAGAAAGTGGAATCCCCCACCACGGTAATTACGGGTTTATTGAATCCGAAACGGTCCAGCTTGCCCAAACCTCCGGCTATACCTACCCCGGCACCCATGCAGTGCATTGTTTGCAGCAAATAGTAGCCCGTCCTTGCTATCCCCAGGGTGTAGCAGCCGATGTCCCCCAGAACGATACCTTCCCGGCCATCCAACTCCAAAGCCGTGCGGATAGCCCAGAAGGAGGCCCGGTGCGGGCACCCGGCACACAGGGCCAGTTCCCGACCCGGCATCTTTTCACCCAGCAGCGCCTCGGCCTCTTGGGAAGTCAACACGGCCTGTTCAGTCCGGGGCACATTAAATATTTTAGCCAGTGAGTCAGCCAGTAAATCTGGATTCAACTCACCAATGCCGGCTCCCGCCGGGCCGGCCACATGCCCGCTTCGTTTACCGTAAAACCTGATGCTACCCAGCTCATCCCAGTGCCTGGCCGCCAGGGCCAGGACATTATCTTCCACAAAGGGCTCTACTTCTTCAGTAAACACCACTTCCGAAGCGTTTTTCAGGTAATTCAGCAGCAGCGTTTCCGGCAGTGGCCAGGTGATACCCAGCTTCAGCACCCCCACACTACCGGCCAATTCCAGCATATCCAGTGCTTCACGGGCGTACATGGCACTGGGACCACTGGCAATAACCAGCCGGGCAGCCTTATCAGGCCCGGTATACATGTTAAATATCGAGTCGCCGGCCATAACGGCCGCCCGGGACAATTTTTGCTCCAGCCGGGCATGCAGTTGAATGGAAAAGGTAATCACCCGGTCATTCCGGCCGAACTGGGGCCGGCGCTCAGGGCGGGCTATTTCCCCCAATTCCACGTCCCCGCTGGCATGGCACACTCGAGTGACACAGCGCACCACCACGGGTAGTTTTAATTCTTCCGATAAAGCAAAGGCCTCCCGGGTCATGTCTTTGGCTTCCTGCACCGAAGACGGTTCCCATATGGGCAGGTGCAATGCCTTGCACAGGTTGCGGGAATCCTCTTCCCGCACACTGGAGTGGGCACCAGGGTCATCCCCCACCACAATAACCATTCCGCCCCGGGTACCCGAAAGAGCCAGGGCACTGGCAAAGTCCAAAGCCACATTAAGACCGTCGGCTTTCATAACCACCAGCGAACGCAATCCAGTAAATGAGGCGGCCGCCGCCCCTTCCATGGCAACCTTCTCATTAACCGACCATTCTACATAAAGATTGAACATTTTAGCAACCCTGGCCAGGGTGCCCAGCACCTCGGCAGTGGGTGAACCCGGATAGGATGCGGCATAAGCTACGCCGGCCTCCAGGGCGCCCCGGGCGAGGGATTCATTTCCGGTCAGCGCCACCCGCACTCCGGCCAGTTCTTCACATACTCCCATAATGGTCACTGGCTGACACCTCCCCACTGTACTTCAATTTGCCTGCGATATTCTTCGGGTACCACCGGGCAGCCCGGCAGGCCCCCTTGATATCCCTTACCGGTCAGCACCCGCATTTTTTTATTCAGGGCGGCCCGCCTTAATACAGGCAACCTTTGGGGTGGGTATTCCTTTATCTCGATGACCCCCTTTTCCAGAGCCAAGTCCAATAAACCACGCCCTTGATCCGACCGGACCACCAGCGTATTCCAGGCTTTATCATACTCCGTGGCCCCCACTGATATATCGGCCCACTCAGAGGTGAGATCCAGGCATAGATTGCATGCTTTGTGTACATAGGGACGCAGGTCATCCATGGACCAGCGGTAATTCCCGGCACTGGTTTCCACCACCGGACCGTCCTCAGGGATATCCATTTTTATGATTTTCTCTCCCTTGACCTGTTCGGCTAAAAAATTGTAAAAGTCCGGGGTCAGGGAGGCAACACAAAATAACCCCAATACCAGCTCCACTGCGCTGGCATTAAACTGTGCCCCCGGTAGATTGCCCTGCTGCATTTTACGCACCGCCGCCACCTGGCAGGGCCGACCCACCACCCCCAGGCCCGTCAGACCATCGCGCAGGGCACGGTTCAGCTCTGCCAGTGTGGGTACACCTACATACTTGGACCCAGCGCAGGCATATACCTCCTCTGCCGTGCGGGCCAGGGCCGGATGGGGATTGTCCGCCTCGCCACCGGTGAGTATCGCCCCGCTTATTAACCCCTGCTGTAATGCCAGGGCGGCCAGCGCCGAAGTCACACCACCGTACTGAGCACCGGGGGCTTTACTACCCGCCGTCGCCCGGGCAAAGTAAATGCCCTGCAGCACCCCCAAGGCCTGATCCTCCCTTTCCCGGCCAAACACCCTCCGGTCCATTTCACCCAGATCCAGCCCGGTTTTAGGGCACACACTGTAACAGGTGCCCTGGTCCAGCCCGCAGGGGTAAATCACCCGCACCCGGTCCCGCCTGGTTTTTATATATGGGCATAAACCCACACACAGCCCGCATGCGGAACATAAATCGTTAGATAATATATCATTTTTCAACCGTTCCTGACCCGGCATAGTAACAACCCCCAATCAGCTAGTTAATATAAAAGTTGTTAAAACCAAAAGCCCCTCCTGCTTATAGGTCCCGATGAACCCTGTAGCCCCGGTAATGAATATTTTCATTCTATACCCCCATTCTGATTCACAAAAAAAATCAACGCAAACATTTTGTCATGTCTACGTTGATATAATGAAGAAATTCCATCAAAAATTGTCAAACCCTCCTTGCTGGCGCAAACTTCCGGGCTTGTTTTTTAAACAGTTGAGGGTGTTAACATTCTTGTAATATTTTTGTTAACATTCTTGTAATATTTTATTGTACATAATTGTTTTCCTGTACCAAGCAAGCGTTAACTATAAATATACATAATAATAAACCTCCAGGCACATAACCAGGAGGCTTACTAAAATCAATTCCGGCAACTACCTACTCTCCTACCCCTACGGGGCACACAGCAGGGCATAAGCCCAAGTACCATCGGCCTTAGAGAGCTTAACTTTCCGTGTTCGCGTGTGCCCCGGAGGGGTAGGATGGGAACGGGTGTATCCTCTCCAGTATGGTCACCGGAAAACTTATTAGACGTTTGAATTTAGAAGTTGGAAATTGGATAACCAAACTCATTATCCCTTCAAAACTGCACAGCGATTTGTTTTTTTAAAGCCCAGGCTTTTTCACTTTGGTTGGATTATCCTTGGCGCTAGTAGTCTTTCCAACTTCTAACCTCCAATTTCCAACCTCCGCCTTTTGCTGGTCAAGCCCTCGACCTATTAGTACCGGTCCGCTGAACACATTGCTGTGCTTGCACGCCCGGCCTATCTACCTGGTAGTCTACCAGGGGTCTTACTCCACTGGCTGGAT